>NZ_DBEXAY010000221.1:0-10146 GCF_048170485.1 Victivallis sp.
CGATTTTTTACGGTTTTTTTGAAAAAAAGTCGTACTGGATGTGTCAAGATGGGCTTGGCACATGAGAAAAAGAGTTATTTACAGGAAAAAGCCAATCTTTTTGAAATTGGCTCTAAAATCAATCGCGGGGTTTCCGGCAACAACCGACAGGGGATTCCCCGCAATCCCGGAGAGAAAAGCGAGAAAAAAATGTTGACTTGCAAATATGATTTCACATGCTATTATGAGTCAAAGCAATCAATACTCTTTAGCTTTTCCCTGCTCTTTCACAAAATTCAGAACGGTTGAAAACTATTGGATGTTTGAGATTTCACTCAATTCAAACTCGTGAAAATTGAGTTTTTCTCTGCATCGAAGTAGAATTATATCACAGGAGGAAAACATAATGAAAAAACTCGGGATGTTGCTGGGACTGGTGCTGGGATGTTGCTGCATGGCTGCCAACGAAATTCAGGTGAAGGAAATTGTGCTGAATCCGGGAGTCAATGCCCATATCTGGTCAGACACAAAAATCAAGGCGACCGCCGCACGGGTTGAGGGCGCACTTGTATTGCACATCGTCAGGAATGACACCAAACTGAACGATTTCACGCAGGGGCAGCTGATGGTACAGCAATCCATTGATCTGGCAGCAGGCAAGCACTATGAGCTCTCCCTGAAGCTGAAGGCTTCAGAGAAGGTTGCCGTCAGCTGCAGTTTGATGCAGGATCAGAAACCGTATACCAGTCTCGGACAGAATACCGTCACCCTGGAAAAGGATATCGCCCGAACAATCCGGCTGGACATTCGTCCGCAACAGGCAGTACGTGGGATCTACCGCATTCCCAACCTCTGTTTCGGCAAGGTGCCGTCAGGTGTAAAAGTGACTCTCTCCGATGTCACACTACGGGAGATTCAATAGGACGATCTTCCGTTTCCGTCCCGCGGACAGTAGAAAACCGGCAGAGAGGAGCAGCCATTTCTCCTGTGCAGGAATGTTTGCCATGACTCCGGCGAAAAGGCGGATTGAAATTTTCCGGCGGCATGGTATGGTATACTCCTGTTGTCTTCAACCTAACTTCAGGAGAAACATATCATGAAACTCACGCAGGGAAACCGTCTGCTCTTCATCGGAGATTCGGTCACGGATGTCGGACGGGAACGCCCGGTCGCTCAGGGAACGCTCTTCAACCGCCTCGGCCGCGGCTACCCGCACATCATCTCGGGAATGATCAACGCCCTCCATCCCGAACTCGGCATCAACGTCATCAACACCGGCGTCAGCGGCGACACCGCCCGCCGACTCGCGGCACGCTGGCAGACCGACGTGATCGACCTCCACCCCGACTGGCTCTCGGTGATGATCGGCATCAACGACGTCTGGCGGCAGTTCGACAGCCCCTGCGAACCGGAGCAACATGTCCTGCTCGATGAATATGAGTCCACGCTGGACGAACTCTTCACCCGCACCTGCCCCCTGCTCTCCGGCGGGCTGGTCATCATGGCCCCCTTCTACATCGAAACCAATCTGCAGGACCGCATGCGCGCCGAAATCGCCCGCTATCAGGCCGCCTGCCGCCGCCTCGCCGAAAAGCATCACGCCATCTTCGTCGACACGCAGGCCCCCTTCGACCGGATTCTGCAGAGCCGCCACAGCAGTTTCATTTCGTGGGACCGGGTGCACCCCAATGACGTCGGCCACACCGCGCTGGCGATGGCCTTCCTCCGGGCGATGGAGTTCGATTTCGAAGCCTGAACCGGCCGGAACCCTATTCTCCGCCGTTTTCGGCTTCGAGACGGCGGAGGATCATCTCCGCCGGAGTGAGGTATTTCTTCTCCTGATTGCAGGCGCGACAGCAGATCACCAGATTGCCCCGGGTGCTGCGTCCGCCGCGGGCCACCGGCACGATGTGGTCCAGCGTCAGCTCCTCCGGCGGGAAATTCTTCCCGCAATAGTGGCAGATGCCCCGGCGGAACTGTTCCTGAAAGTAAGGGGTGTTGCGCAGTTCACGCGCCTTGGCGCGCTCCCGCTTGATATGCCGCTCGTCGCGGTTGATTTCGATCCAGTCATCCATGGGAAGCGGTTCAGCCGGCGATGCGGCCGTTGTCGAGCACTTCCCGGATGGCGCGGGCGACGGCGGGAAGGCGATGCGGTTTCGGCAGGAATCCGCACGCGCCCTGCTGGAGCAGATCGTGCACCTCCGCCTCGGAAACAAATCCGCTCGAAAGCAGAATCTTCGCCTCGGGATCGATCGCGCGGATCTTGTAGAAGGTCTGGTGACCGCCCGCCTTCGGCATGATCATGTCGAGCAGCACAAGATCGATCTGGTCGGGATTCTCCTCGTAGATTTCGACCGCGTCCAGCCCGTTCTCCGCCAGCAGCACGGAGTAGCCCAGCTTCTGCAGAGCCTCGATGAGGAAATCCCAGATCGTCTCGTGGTCGTCCACGATCAGAATCGTCTCACTTCCCCCCGGCAGATTGTTGATCGCGCCGCTCATGATGAAAAGAAAGCACTCCCGTTTGCGATAAAGTTAAACTACATCTATATTATACCATATTTTTCCTTTTATGGCAAGTCCACGACGGCATTTAGCGGGAAAAAACATGGAACAAACTCTGTATCAAATCCTGGGAGTCAGCGCCACGGTCAATTTCGCCGGCCTCAAACGCGCCTACTACGCCCGGGCCAGAGAGTGCCACCCGGACCTCTTCGGGAACTCCCCGGCGAAGACCCGTGAATTCCAGATGCTGGTCCACGCCTTCGACATCCTCTCCGACCCCGAAAAGCGGAAACGGTACGACGCCTCGCTGATGGAGGAGCCCCTCCCGCTCCGCAAAGCCGGTCCCCTGATGGATTCCGAGGCGGACGACATCCTCGAGGAGCTGATCGTCGGCAACAACGTCCCGCCGGAAACCTCGCTGGCGACGCTGCTCGCCGACCTCGAGAAGACCGAAACCTTCCTCCGCTACCGCGAGGGGCGCGACCACCTGATGCACCGCCGCTACCGCGAGGCGGAGGCGTGTTTCCGCTTCATCGTCGCCCGCGCGCCGCAGAACATCATCTTCCGGATTCACCTCGCCCGGACCCTCGGCGCGACCGGCCGCTGTTTCGCCGCGCTCCACCACTATCAGACCGCCCGCAGAATCGGCCGGAGGCGCGTCCCGGAACAGCGGCTGCCCCGGGTGAAGGCGGAGATGGAGGCGCTCCGGAAAAAGCACCATCCGCTGCTCCACTGGACACTGTCGCTCTTCGCGGAAAAGAAACCGGTCTTCGTCGAGGATCCCGCCGACGCGATGGTCCGCCAGCTGAGCCGCTCGATGACCACGGCGATGAAAAGCCTTCCCCACGACGAGTGAAGGGGGGCGATTCGCCGGAATTCCCGCCGGGGAGACGCTTGCATTTCTCCGCCGAAATGCTACATTAGACGGATGATATGTCCAAAAACACGAGAATATTTCATATGAATGCACAGAATCTGGAAATCCGCCGGGAACTGATCCGGCAGGCGCGGCAGGTGATCGTCAAGGCCGGAACCCGGCTGCTGACCAGCCAGGAGGCGATCGCGAAACTGGTCGACGGCATCGCCGCCATCCGCAGCCGCGGCAGCCGGGTGCTGCTGGTCACCTCCGGCGCCGTCGGCATGGGAATGCGCGCACTCGAACTTGCCCGGCGCCCGAAGGAGCTGGCGAAGATTCAGGCGCTCGCCGCCATCGGCCAGTCGCGGCTGATGTCGATCTACGAGGAGGAGTGCCGCAAGCGGGGATTCCGCACGGCACAGCTTCTGCTCACCGCCGCCGACCTGCGCAGCCGCGAACGCTACCTCAACGTGATGAACTGCATCAACGCCCTCTGGGAGAAGGAGGTCCTGCCGATCGTCAATGAGAACGACTCGGTTTCGGTCGACGAACTCAAGTTCGGCGACAACGACACCCTCGCCGGAATGCTCGCCTCGATCACCGATTCGCAGCTCACGATCATCCTCACCACCGAACAGGGGCTGCGCGAACGGGTCGACGGCGTCCTCGGCGAGCGCATCTCGGTGGTCGAAAAGCTCGACGACGCCATCCGCGGCATGGCCGGCGACACCGACAACTCCGAATTCTCCATCGGCGGCATGAGTTCGAAACTGCGCGCCGCCGACATCGTCACCGCCGCCGGAGAGTACCTCTGGATCGCCGACGGCCGGGTGCCGGGGATTCTCGAAGCGATCTTCCGCGGCGAAGATGTCGGCACGGTGTTTCTGCCGCGCCGCCGCCGGCTGACCGGGCGCAAGCGGTGGATCACCTTCTTCAGCAAAGTTTCCGGCGCGCTGCTGGTCGACGAAGGCGCGGCGAAGGCGGTCCGCGAGCACGGGCGCAGTCTGCTCCCCTCGGGCGTGCGGTTCGTCAGCGGCGACTTCAAGCGGGGCGACACGGTCGAAATTTCCGGGCCGGACGGCGTTCCTTTCGCGCGCGGGCTGGTCAACTTCGAAGCCTCCGACTGCCTCCGCATCTGCGGGCGCCATTCGGCGGAAATTCATGAAATCCTCGGCCCGAACGTCGACGAGGAGCTCATCCACCGCGACAACCTGACACTGCTGACGCCATGAAAGTATTCCTCAAAACCTACGGATGCCAGATGAACGAGCGCGACTCCGAAGCGCTCGCCGGAATGCTGGTCGAAGCCGGCCACTCGATCGTCGAAAACGAGGAGGAGGCGGATGTCCTCCTCTTCAACACCTGCAGTGTCCGCGAACAGGCCGAACGCAAGGCCAAAGGCAAGATCGGCTATATGAAGAAGCTCAAAGCGCGCCGCCCCGACCTGGTGATCGGCGCGCTCGGCTGCATGGCTCAGCGGCTCGGCGACCAGCTGCTCGAAGAGCTGCCGCACCTCGATTTCGTGCTCGGCACCGGCCAGCTTCACACGCTCGTCCCCCTGATCGAATCGATCCGCGCCGACCGCCATCGCGTCGCCAGCACCCGGGAGTCCGCCGACGTGCTCACCTCGATGGGGAGCCACTACCGCGCGGGCAGCGGTGCGGAACAGGTGTTCGCCCAGATCGCCATCACCCGCGGCTGCAACCGTTTCTGCAGTTACTGCATCGTTCCGTACGTGCGCGGCCGCGAAGTGAGCCGCGAGCGGGAGGATGTCCTCGCCGAGGCGCGCGAACTGGCCGCTTCGGGCGCGAAGGAGATTCTGCTGCTCGGCCAGAACGTCGCCGCCTACGGGCTCGGCGGCAACATCAACCCGCCGCCGCCGGATTACTCCCCCTTCGCCGATCTTCTGGAGGAGCTGGACCGGATTCCGGAACTTCTGCGCATCCGCTTCACCTCGCCCTACGTGAGCTACTTCAACGACCGGCTTATCGGAGCGATTGCGGCGAGCCGGACGGTCTGCCACAACATCCACCTGCCGCTGCAGTCCGGTTCCGACCGGGTGCTGCGCGAAATGAACCGCCAGTACACCGCGGCAAGTTACTATGAGGTGGTCGAAAAGCTCCGCGCGGCGATGCCGGACGTCACCTTCTCGACCGACGTGATCGTCGGCTTCCCCGGCGAAACGGCGGAGGATTTCGACATGACCCGCGAACTCATGAACCGGGTCGGTTTCGACAACGCCTTCATCTTCAAATACTCCCCCCGCCCCGGCACGAAGTCGTCGCTCCGGGAGGATTCGGTGCCCCGCGAAGTGAAGGAGGAGCGCAACCAGATCCTGCTCGAAGATCTGAAAAAGCGGGTGGAGCGGTCGCTCGCCGCCCAGGTCGGCACCGTTCAGGAGGTGCTGGTCGAAGGGGTAAGTCCGCGCAACCCCGACCGCTGGTGCGGCCGCACCGGCACCAACCGGCTGATCCACTTCGAACCGTGCGACGGCCTCGAACCGGGCATGCTCCGCCGCGTCCAGGTCGAACGGGCGGGGAGCGTCTCCCTCTTCGGCCGGCTGCTGTGAAGCCGCACGATTTCGCCAAGTATCTGCGCCGCAATCCGGCCGAACCACTGCCGTGGCGGGAGCTCCGCCGGGCGGTGGTGATCCCCGCCTGCGACGAAAACGATTCCATCGCGGAGACTATCGCCTCGCTCGCTTCCGCGCGCGGGATCGAAGAGACCGCCGTGGTGGTCGTCGTCAACCATCCGCCCGACGCGCCGGAATCCTGCCGCCGCGCGAACGAAACCCTGCTCCACCGTCTGGAGACCGGTGAACTCCAACTGCCCCGGCTCGTCTGGCGCTTTGCGCCGGAGCTGGAGGGGGGAGTCGGCGCCGCCCGCAAGCTGGGCATGGATGCGGTGATCGCCTCCCTCTCCCCTGAAAACGTCGAAGAGGCGGCCATCTGGTCGCTCGACGCCGACACGACGGTCGAACCCGGCTATCTCGAAGAGAGTGAAGCCTTTCTCGCGCAGAGCAAAGCGGGCGCGGTCACCATCGGCTTCCGCCACCGGGAAGGGGATACGCCGGAGCTGGAACAGGCCATCCGCCGCTACGAAGAGTATCTCGACGCCTACGTCGAACGTCTGCGCCGGGCGGGCTCCCCCTACGCCTTCCACACGGTCGGGAGCGCCTTCGTCTGCCGCGCCGCGAGCTACATCCGCTGCGGCGGCATGAGAGTCCGCACCGGCGGCGAGGACTTCTACTTTCTGCAGGCGGTGGCAAAGACCGCGAAGGTGGCGGAACTGCAAAAGGTGCTGGTCCACCCCTCGCCCCGCCCGTCGGAACGGGTTCCGTTCGGTACCGGGCCGTCGGTCCGGAAACTGCTCCGGGGCGAACCGCTGCCGGAGATTTCAGACGGCGCCTTCGCCCGGCTCAAACAGCTGCTCGACGCGGCCGCCTCGCCCGGGGCGCTCGACCGTGCCGACGCCCTGCTCCGCCGCCTTCCCGCCGCCTCCGCCGCGTTCCTTGAAGCGGAACGGTTCCCGGCCGCCTGGAACGGGGTGCTCGCCAACCTGCCGAAAACGCCGGGGGCACAGCAGGAGGCCTTTCACTGCTGGTTCGACGGACTGCGGACGTTGCGCTTTCTCCACGCCGCCGAACGCGACGCTTCCGGCGACTGAATCGCCTCATTTTTGCTTGAAATCCTTCCATTCCGGAACTATGGTAAATCAACGCTTCGATTCCGGCGGGGGAGGCCCGTGAGAAAGCACCGAGTGACCAACCGCTCGCGCTTCGACTCCGACGAGCTGGACGGGCCCATTCTCGTCGAAGCGCGATCCATTGATCACTCTTTTCCTGTGGTGAAACGGGAAAATGGGAGAGAGCGGGCAAGAAACAACGGGAGAAGGTTGACACGATGCGATTCTACTATTTCAGCGCCACCCACTGGGACCGGGAGTGGTATCAGCCCCGGCAGGTTTACCGCAAACGGCTGCTCACCCTCACGCGCCGGGTTCTGGATCTGCTGGAACAGCAGCCGGAGTACCGCCACTTCATCTTCGACGGGCAGACCGTCGTGCTCGACGACATCGCTGAGGTCCATCCGGAGTGGAAGCCCCGGCTCACCGCCGCCATCTCGGGCGGGCGGCTCAAAGTCGGCCCCTGGTACGTCATGCCCGATGAGTTTCTGGTCTCCGGCGAGGCGCTGATCCGCAACCTCCAGATCGGCCGCACCGTGGCGGAGGAGTACGGCTCCGCCCCCTGGCCGGTCGGTTACGTCTGCGACATCTTCGGCCACATGGCACAGCTTCCGCAGCTCTTCGCCGGATTCGGCCTCAAAGGGGCGGTGGTCTGGCGCGGCCTCGCCTCGACCGAGCCGCCGCGTTTTCTCTGGGAATCCCCCGACGGCACCCGCATCCGGACCATTCACCTCATGCCGCGCAACGGTTACGGGCAGTTCACGCTCGACGTCCGCGGCGGCACCGACCGCTCGCCGGAAGAAGGGGAGTTCCGGGAGCGGCTGCGCCAATGTGTCGAACAGGATACCGCCTACTGGGGCAAGGAGGCGTTTCTCCTCTCCGACGGGCTGGATCACTCCTGCCCGCCGGAAGATCCGGTTCAAATGCTCCGCTGGATCGCCGAAGAGTATCCCGATGCCGAACTTGTTCAGACCGACTGTCTCGACCTCTTCGAACGGGAGTTCGGCCCGGAGGTCTCCACCGTGCTTCGAGGCGAGCTGATCCACCCCGCCGACATCAACGGCAACTGGCAGATCAGCGGCACCGTCAGCTCCAGAAGCGACGTCAAACGGGCGAACGACCTCTGCTCGAACCGGCTGGAACTGCTGGTCGAACCCCTCCTCGCCGAACGGGCCGCCGCCGGAGAGACCGGCGACCTCGGGTTACTCCACTACCTCTGGAAAGAGCTGGTGAAGAATCACGCGCACGATTCAATCTGCGGCTGTTCGATCGATTCAGTCCACCGGCGGATGCTCGGGCGTTTCGGCGAAGTGTTCGACGGCGCGCGGGCGATTGTCGATGATCAGATTCAGCTCGACCGCGAACGGCTGACCGGCGTCCGGCTGGAGAAGCAGTCCGGCGACCCGGCCGACGAGGTCGCGCCGGACGGGCGCTACCTCCTGCGCCTCCGCAATCCACTCCCCTTCGACGTCGACCGGACCGCCGAATACGAGATCCGCTTCCCCGCGGCCGCCCCCTACGTGAAGCGGCAGGCGGAGCCGTTCGGCTACGAATTCGTCAACTCCTTTCAACTCCGGGACGAGGCGGGGGAACTGGTCCCGTACCAGATCGTCTCCATCCGCCGCAACCAGATGCGGCAGTTCCAGTGGAACGTGTTCCGCCGGTACGATGTCTACCGCGTAACGTTCCGAACGAAACTGCGCGCGGCGGGCTGGACCACCCTCCGGCTGGAGCCGTCGCCGGAATTCGTCCGCAGTTACCGGACGATGCGCACGTCGCAGCGGAGCGCGACCAACGGGATTCTGCAACTCGATTTCCACCCGGAAGGAACCTTCGACGTCATCGATCTCCGCTCCGGCCGGAGCTTCCGGAACTGGAACGAATTCCGTTTCGACCGCGAAATCGGCGACGGCTGGAACCACGTCGAACCGGTCGGCAGCACGGCGTTGCTCTGCAGTTCCGAAAGCTCTCTGCGGGTGACACTCGACGGGCCGGAGCGGACCATGTTCGAAATCACCCGGCGCTACCACCTGCCCGCGTCGCTCCGTTACGAGGGAGGGCTGGGGGAGAACTACGTCGGAATCCGGGAAGCGGAGGAGTCCGCCGAAGTGATCCTCCGCACGACGGTGACGCTGGATCGCGATTCGGACCAGCTCGGACTCCGTTTCGCTGTCGAGAACCACGCGGAGGACTTCCGGCTCCAGCTGATTGCGCCGACCGGAATTCCGGGGAACTGTTTCGCCGGGCAGAACTTCGCGATTCTCAACCGGAAGGCGGGGCGCGAACTGGGTGACACGACCGAAGGCGGGTTTGAACGGGAGTTCATCGAGAAAAACGTCTCCGGGCTGATCGGCAAGCGCGACGCCTCGGGCGGTGTCGCATTGCTCTTCGCCGCCGGAATCCATGAGGCGGGAGCCATCGACAACGCTGCGGGGGAACTGGTGGTCACACTGCTGCGGGCGTTCCGCCGCACGGTCAACACCGACGGCGAGATGGAAGGGCAGCAGAGCGGGCGCTCGGAGTTCCTCTGCGCCGCCCGCTTCTTCGGCGCCGGCACCGACGACGCCGAACTCTGGAAAGCAGTGCAGATTCTGCGGGCGGAAACGCCGGTCCACCTCTTGAAGGAGGCGGGAACACAGCCGTTCGCGAATGAGAGCTTCTGCCGGATCGACGGCAAGTTGAACTTCTCCGCACTGAAACCGGCGGCAGACCGGGAACCGGGCAGCGTCGTGCTGCGGCTGGTCAACCTCTCGCCGGAGCCGCGCCGGGGGAGCGTCACGGTGGCGAAGAAGCTCCGGGCGGCGGAGTTCTGCCGCCTCGACGAGACGCCGGTCAAGGGGGTGGAAGCGACAGACGGCGGGCATACCGTTCCGGTGGAAGCGTCGCCGTGGGAGATCGTCACGCTCCGGCTCCGCTTCTGACAGGGAACTCCCGCGAGAAAGCAACCGGGTTACCAACCGCTCGCGCTTCGATTCTGCCGGGGGCGGCCCGTGAGAAAGCAGCGAGTTACCAACCGCTCGCGCTTCGACTCCGACGAGCTGGACGGGCCCATTCTCGTCGAAGCGCGATCCATTGATAACTCTGCCCGGGCGGTATTGCCCCGCTCTCCATCATGGTTCGGGGAG
>NZ_DBEXAY010000222.1:0-10071 GCF_048170485.1 Victivallis sp.
CTTCTGGAGTATCTGGCCCGCAACGCCGGCCGGGTGGTCTCCAAAACCATGATCATGGAACATGTGTGGGAATACAACTTCGACCCGCAGACCAACATTGTGGAGACCCGGATGTGCCGCCTGCGCGAAAAGATCGACAAGCCGTTTCCTGAAAAACTGATTCACACCGTCCGGGGATTTGGATATGTCATGGAGCGCGAAGCGGATTTTCGGCACCGTTAAGTTTAAAATCGCCCTCTGGTATGCGGCGCTGTTCGCGGTGTCATGGGCCGTCTGTCTGCTGATTGCCTACCTCATGATGCGGCACGGTCTTTTGCTGTCGGTCGATCAGCGGCTTGCCTCCGATTCCCGGGAGCTGGTCCACGAGTATCTGACCGGGAAGCGTTACCGGCAGTTCGACCGCGAAGTACCGTTGTCGCAGGTCGCGCCGGAGGAACTGGCCGCGTTCGAAGAGAAGATTCCCGGCGTTCAACTGCTGGTTGCATTTGAAATGGACACCCCCCGGGAGCGGTTTTACACCGTCTTCGGCGGCCGGGACGGCAAGGTGTACGAACTGCGGCTGGAGAGCGGCGGCTCGGTCTATTCCCGCCGCTTCGACCCGGCGAAGAATATTCCTGCTCTGCTGAAAACTTTCGAGGACCGGGTCACGGGCGAAGGGAGCCGCAATGTGCTGTTCCGGCTCTTTGCGCCGGATGGGCGCGTGACGGGGGCGGTGCCGGAATATGCGCGCCGGTTCCCCGTCACGGAATCCGTCGACGGGTACCGGATTCAGACGGTGCGCGGCGAAGATTTCCGGATTCTCCGGCTGCCGATGTTCGACGGCAGTGTGCTGGAGATCGGCCGGAACCTCCGGCAGCCGCAGGCATTGCTGCGGGGATACGGGCTGATCCACCTCTCCATCCTGGCGGTTGTGCTCTGTCTGGGGACGCTGTGCGGCTGGCTGATTGCGCGCAAATTCATCTCCGGCGTGCTCCGGGTGAGTGAAGCTGCGCGTCACATCGCCGGCGGCGATTTCAGCAAGCGGGTGCCGAGCTGCAACGACGGCGCCGAGATCGAGGAGCTGGTTTCCACCTTCAATATGATGAACGCCAACACGGAGCGGCTTTTTGACGAACTCCGGATGGTCACCGACAATGTGGCGCACGATCTGCGCACGCCGCTCACCCGCATGCGCGGATTCGCCGAGGTGACGGTGAGCGGACCGGCGGAACTGGATCGCTATAAGGAACTGGCGGGCGTGGTCGCCGACGAGTGCGGCATGATGCTCCAGCTCATCAATACCATGCTGGAAATCACCCGGACGGAATCGTCGCTGGAGAAGCTGGATTTTGAGGAAATCGACCTGTCGCTGCTGCTGTTCCGGGCTCACGAACTCTTCCTGCCGCTGGCGGAGGACCGGGAGATCGATTTCCGGCTGGTGCTTCCGGACTCCGGCCCGGTGATGATGCGCGGTGACCGGCTGAAGTTGCAGCGGATGATCTCCAATCTGATCGACAATGCGCTCAAGTTCACGCCGCCGCAGGGGAAGGTGACGATCCGGCTGGAGCGGCTGGAAACCGGAATCCGCCTGGAGGTCTGCGATACCGGATGCGGCATCCCTCCGCAGGACCTCGGTCATATTTTTGAGCGGTTCTTCCGCAGCGACGCCAGTCGGACCAGACCCGGCAACGGGCTTGGACTGGCTCTGGTGCATGCGATCGTCACCGCGCATCACGGTACGATCCGGGTGGAGAGCACCCCGGGGGAGGGGACGGTGTTCACGGTCGATTTCCCGGAGGAGAAAAATTGATGAAATTTTTCAAACATTGCCAAAATGCAATGTTCCGGCAATCTTCCGGTTATCTTGTAATGATACATTAGATGCCAACATACAAGGAAGTACGAATGAGCGGTTTGACTGCGGCATCCGGACATCTTGAAATCATTGGCTCTCACTCTCCCCCCCGTCAGTGAGAGCCGATTTTTTTGCCCGCGTTCCGGGGGGGGGGAGGGCGATTGCTTACAGCTCGACTTTGAAATACCCTTCCGGATCACGTTGATCCAGCGGGAGTTCAAGAACTTCTCCATACCGTTCCGCGACCAGCCGGATGCGGAGAGAGCCGGTTGTCCCGGCGGGGAGACGGAAGCGGCAGACGGTCTGTTTTCCCACGGGGAGGATCGTCGGGGTGTGGCAACGGGCCAGAGTCCGGCCGGCCGGGAGCAGGAGTTCTGTCCGCAACGGTTCATAACAGGGGGCGGTGCCGATATTTTTCCAGCAGACGGCAAGATTGCCGTCCCGGTCATATTCGACGCTTTCCGGCACAATCCGGTAGCCGCAACGGCGCGCCATCATCCGCCAGAGCTCTTTCTCGCCTTCCGGGGTGAGGGCGGCGAACTCTTCCGGGAAAAAGGTGAGATAGGAGTAGATCCGCTTCTCTTTCAGCGGAATGTCGCGATCCACCATCAGGATGCCGAGCCCTTCGGTTTCGCCGCCACGCTGCCAGCAGGAGATCTGGTGGTTCAGTACGCTGGCAAGTCCCGCCGGAGTGACCAGGTTTTCACAGCAGATCTTGGTTTTTCCCGCATAGTGGTCGAAGATTCCTGCCACATCCCGGTCGAGATAGGGGTCGGAACTGGGGCGCCACGACTTGCCGATTCCGTTGAATTTGATGCAGATTCCGTGCTCTGCGAGGTAGTCGTAGATCTCCGGAACCTCATCGATGCCGATCAGGTCGCGTCCGGTCTCCTCGGCGAAGACGGGGGCGCAGATCTCCTGAACGAGTTCCGTATCGGGGAAGGCATTCCGGTAGATGTCGATGATCTCCTTGTGCGCCTTGATGTAGGTTTCCCGGGAGAATCCGGCATCGAACCACGGCTGGAGCGGACTGTGGCTGGAAAGGTGCATTTCCCCCCAGCGCCCCATATGACCGATGCTCACACTCGCCACTTCGGAGCGTCCGTTGTAGCGTTCGCCCATGGCGTCGACGAGATGGCGGACCTTTTCGAGGTAGACCTTATCCCAGTAGACCGGGTAGCGGACCGGTTTGTCGGAGTCGTCGGAGAGAAAGTTGAGCGTAAAGCTGTTGCGGTAAAGTGCCATCGGTTCATCGATGTATTTTGCTCCGGCGTCGAAGACCCACTGCGGTACGCCGTCGTTGTAGAGCGTCCCCCAGGTGTCCATGCCGCGGATCTGCAGAGAAACCTTGAATCCGGCGTCAATCCAGGAGTTGATGCATCCCTCCCAGTCGGGGTGCTCCCAGAGAAAATTCCCCTCTTCCGGCTCGAGCACGCTCCAGGCGAGGCTGAAGGAGATTTTGTCGGTGAGTTTCTCCCGCAGAAACCAGGCGTCGGCGGGAACTTCGTCAAACCGTACCTTGTTTCTGCCGCGCTGAAGGTAAAAGATGCCGCAGCCCGGATTGCGGAGAATCTCCTCCGTGTAGTGGGGAATTGCACAGCTTGCCATTGAGAAATCCTTTCTGTTTGTGTGGTTGATATAACGTTTGCTCAACGTGGCAAAAAAATTTCATTCAGAACCGGTCAGGCCGATGCGCCCTTCAGGGAGGCGGATGCGGTGAAATTCCGATTGCGGAACGAATTGCGACGGAATGACGACATTTTCCGTCCGCCCGGAACGGGCGAGTTCGACGGCGGCGGCCACCGAACGCCGTACCAGTTCGGCGGTGTCGCTGTAGATCACCCCCTCGAGCAGGGGATTCTCGAGTAGTTCGGTGCAGAAGTTGCAATGGGTGACCACCGCCGGACGGTAACCGGGGAATTCACGGTGAATCAACGAGAGAAATGTGGTTGCGTTGCGCATTCCGTTGAGCAGTACCGCGGGCGGAGCCGCTTCGCAGAGTCGGTGCAGAGCCTCCTCCGCCTCCTTGCGGGGGGAGGGGATCAGGTGGCGGGTGAACTGCACTTGATGCCGGTGACAGCCGGTTTCCGCCAGTCGGTGCCAGGTGTCGGACGCACTCAGGGCAAGCGTCACACGGCCGGCTCCCCGTTCGCCGAGAAAACGGACCGCTTCGGCGACGCTTGCGGCGAGGTCGATGGAGGCGGTGGCATACTCTTCCGACTGCTGATCCATCAGCAGGAGCATGTCGCGGCGCAGCCCGGCCGGCGGATTCTCTTTCAGAATGTCGGAGAGATTCTCATAACAGAGGATGGCGTCCACCTGACGGGAAAGCAGTTCTTCCAGTGCATGCATCTCCTCCTCTTTGCCGTGACGGCAGAGCGAGATCAGCAGTTGACAGCCGTGCCGCGACGCCTCCTGCAATGCCGCGTCGGCAAAGTGGGCAAAATAGGGATTGGTGAAGTTGCTGACCACCAGCCCGAGCATGCCGGTGCGGCCGCCGCGCAACGCACGTGCCGCCGAGGAGGGGCGGTAGCCGAGCCGTTGGATGGCGTCGGCAATCCGCTGCCGCGTCTCGACGGACATCCTGCCGCGCGGATCCTGATTCACATATTTGGAAACCAGCGGAAAGGAGACTCCCGCCAGTTGCGCCACATCCTTGAGTGTCGCCCGTTTCCGCTCCATCGGTTGCCTTCTTCTTCTTTTTTGAGCAAACGTTATATCATTCCGGCGGGATAATATAGTACGGAACAGCCGGCTTGTCAATGGCGGGGAGGTTATTTTTTTTCGCGGGCGATTCCACGGAAGAAGAACCAGAGGAACGGCAGGCATCCGGCGAAGGCGCAGAGATCGGAACAGGTCTGGGTGTACTGCACGCCGGCAAGTCCGAAGAAACGGGGCAGAATCAGGATCAGCGGCAGGAAGTAGATGCCCTGCCGGGTGGCCGAGATGAACAGCGCCTGAAACGCTTTGCCGACCGACTGGAAAAGCATGTTGGAGAGCACGATCGTCGATTGCAGCGGCAGTGCCAGGCACTGGGCGCGGAACGCGGTCGCGCCGATTTCGATGAGCTGGGGATCGTCCGGCTGAAAGACGGAGATGATCTCCGGGGCGAAGCAGAAGCCGAGCACGGCAAGACAGGTGAGAAAGACCGTTCCGTTTTTCACGGCGAAGAAGAACGCCTCCCGGACCCGTTCGTACTTCCGCGCTCCGTAGTTGTATCCGGCGACCGGCTGGAAGCCCTGGCCGAAGCCGATCAGAGCCGAGAGGAGGAAGTGGAAGATCCTCCCGACGATCGACATCGCCGCGACTGCCGCGTCGCCGTAGGCACCGGCGCTGACGTTCAGCGCCACGGTGGAAACGCCCGCCAGCCCCTGCCGGCAGAAGGAGGAGGCGCCGATCTTCAGGATTTCGAAATAGAGCGCACGGTCGCGGGAGATGCAGGCGGGATTCAGCCGGGTGATGCTGCGCCCGGCGAGAAAGAACCCGAGCAGGATGAGAAGGCTGACGCACTGACTGATCAGCGTGGCGATTGCCGCTCCGGCGATTCCGAGGTCGAACGTGAAGATGAAGAGCGGGTCGAGCGCGATGTTCAGCACGCCGCCGAAGCCGAGCCCGACGGTGGAAAAGATCGCTTTCCCTTCGGCGCGGAGCGTGTTGTTGAGCACGATGGAACAGCAGAGCACAGCGGTGCCGAGAAAGATGTAGCGGGCGTAATCCCGCGCGTAGGGCAGGATGGTCGGCGTCGCCCCGAGCAGTGTGAGCAGCGGGCGGCTGAAGAGAAGGCCGACGGCGGAGAGAACGATGCCGAGCAGCAGCGCCAGCGCGAACGCGCTGGAGACCGCCCGGTCGGCGGTGCGTTTGTCCTGTCGCCCGAGGGCGCGGGAGACTATGCTGCCGCAGCCGATTCCGACGGTGAAGCCGACCGCCTGGATGAACGCCATGATGGCGAAGACGATGCCGACCGCGCCGGCGGCGCTGGTTCCCAGCCGGGCGACGAAAAAGGTGTCCGCCATGTTGTAGAACGACGTGATCAACATGGTGAAGATGGTCGGAATGGCCAGAGATACGACCAGACCGGGCACCGGCGTTTCAGTCATCCGCCGGAATTGCCGGAGTTCGGCATCGGTATGCTCCATGAAAGTGCGCGCCTCCTATTCCAGCGACATCCCGGTGAGGTTCCGGTACATGCGCTTGAGGAAGCGCTGAAACAGCTCCGCCTCTTCCGGCGTGAATCCGGAGAGCGAGCACTGGTTGATCGCGCCGATTCGCGGACGGATTTCCGTCTCGTAGAGCCAGCTCCCCGCCTCGGTGAGCGCGATGCGGGTCGCCCGGCGGTCCCCGGAATGGGTGTCCCGCCGGATCAGGCCGTTCTCCTCCAGACTGTTCAGCAGTTTGGAGATGGTCGCCGCCTCGATGTCGCACGCCGCGGCGAGATCTTTCTGAAGACACTCGCCGTTCAACGCCAGAAAGGTCAGCAGCTTCGGCTGCCCCGGGGAGAGCCCGATCAGCGCCATCTCCGGGCGAACCCGGTTTTTCTGTGCGTGGAATACTTTCAGAACCAGCAAATTGAAGGGAAGTTTCATCGCTCTGGACTACAGAAAATTAGTTTGCTTGCTTATTGTTTCAAAGCTAACTATATCCCCGTCCCGGGGAATTTTCAAGCGGGAATCGGCAGAAAAAGCTCTCTTTTTTTCAAAATACAAGTTGCGATCCGGGAAAATTGGAGGTATATTAATATTTCCAAAATGGAAATATTTTAAAATGGAACTACTATGAGCGATCATTTTTTTGAGCTGTTTCGCCGGGTGGATCACTTCCGGCGGAGCTGCGTGAACAGTTACTGGGAGAGGTGCGGCGGGGATGACCCGATTGCCCGGCTGACGCCGCGGCAGCGGATTCATCTGTTCGCGGTAATGCTGTGTGAACCCTGTTCTCTGCAGGAGTTTATGAGTCACACCGGGCTGTCGGCGCCGGCGGCGTCGGCGGCGATTGAGAAGCTGGTCCGGTGCGGAATGGTGATCCGCAGTCAGAGCGAGACCGACCGCCGCAGCGTCGTGCTGACGATGGAGCCGGGAATCCGGCGCGCCGTGCAGGAGATCGACCAGCTGTTCCGGACGCGCTTTCTCGAACAGCTCCGGGAGTGTTCCCCCGGGAATGTCGCGGAATTTGACCGGATTGCCGGTCTTCTTTTGAATGAGTTCGATCAGAAAGGGATCCTGCAATGAGCGCGAAGAAAAATCAGGCGATCTACACGCGCGGCCCCATCGGCAGGACGATGATGAAAACCGCGTTTGCGATGGTGGCGGGCACGCTGGCGATGTCCGGCTACAACATTGCGGACACCTTCTTCGTCGGTCAGCTCCATTCGGAGATTCCGCTGGCGGCGATGGGGTTCACCTTTCCGGTCATCATGTTGATCGGCTGTGTCTTCCGCGGGCTCGGCGTCGGAGTGATGACCACGGCGGCGCAGGCGCTGGGCGGTGGGCGGCACGGCCGGGCGGCGCGGCTGGCGACTTCCGGACTGGTGCTGGTGTTCCTCTTTTCCGTGGTGCTGGCGGTGCTCGGCATGGTGACGATCAACGGCACGTTCGAGTGTTTCGGCGCACAGGGCGAAGCGCTCGCGGAAGTGAAAAAATATATGAACATCTGGTATTTCGGCTGTGCGACCGCTTCGCTTTCGATGGTGGGCAACGATCTCTTGATCGCGGCCGGCGACTCCCGGGTTGCCAGCGGCATGATGATGGCGGGCATGATCGTCAACGTGATTCTCGACCCGCTCTTCATCTTCGGCGTGGGACCGTTTCCCGCGATGGGAATCAGCGGCGCGGCGCTTGCGACGATTTTCTCGCAACTGCTGGCGACGGTGACGCTGCTCTGGCTGCTCTACCGGCGGCATGGATTGATCGTTCCGGAGGTGATGCCGTGGCGGCAGCTCCGGTCGGCGTGGATGCTGATGATCCGCTTTGCGGTTCCGGCCGCGCTCGGCATGCTGCTCATGCCGATCGGGAGCGCGGTCATCACCCGGATCACCGCCGAATTCGGCAATACCGCGGTGGCGGCGACGGCGGCGGCGGGCCGGCTGGAGATGGTCGCCTTCATCTTCCCGATGGCGCTGGGAATTTCACTGCTGCCGATGATCGGGCAGAACTACGGGGCGCGCCTCTACAGCCGGATCAACCAGTGCCGGCGGTTTGCCATGCGGTTCGCCTTCTGGTTTCTGCTGGTGATGGCGGGGATCTATTTCGTGTTCGCGCCGCAGCTGGTGCGCTTCTTCTCCGCCGATCCCGGCGTGCAGGAGATCATGGTTGTCTACATGCGGATTATTCCGTTCGGCTTCGGCATGATTGAAATACACCGCTACAGCGGGTTCTTCTTCACCGGTTGCGGATTGCCGTCGATTGCGGCGTGGCTCAACGCGTTGCGGATTGTCGGGCTGATGATCCCGCTGTCGCTTCTGGCGCTCTGGCTCGGAAGCCTCGCCGGACTCTTCTGGGCGCGGCTGGCGGCGGACCTGCTCGCCGGCGGCATCGGCTGGTTCCTCGCTTCGAAGATGACCCGCCGTCTGCCCGGAGACGGGGAGCCGCCGCCGGTCCGCTCCGCCGGCATGGGCTGGCGGAGGATGCTCCCGCGCCGGTTGCTCGCCATCGCGGAGGCGAAGAGCAACCTCAGTTGAATGGAACGGACGCGGCACCGGCGCTTTTCGGCTTGATATTCCACCGGAATTCGTATATATTGCCTCCGGGTCACCAATCATGGAGGAAATATCATGGGCAGAAAAGTTCTGGTTCTGACCGGGAGTCCCCGGCGGAACGGCAACAGTTTCGCATTGGCCGACGCATTCATCCGCGGAGCGGAGGCCGCCGGGCACGAGGTGATGCGGTTCGACGCCGCGTCGGCTTCGATTCAGGGATGCCACGCCTGCAACCAGTGTTACCGGCAGGGGCAGGCGTGTGTGTTTCACGACGACTTCAACCGGCTGGCTCCCATGCTGGAGGAGGCGGAGGTTCTGGCGCTTATCACCCCGCTCTACTGGTTCAGTTTTCCGGCGCAGATCAAGGCGGCGATCGACAAATTCTACGCACTGCTGGTCGGCGAACGGGAGTGGAAGATTCGGGAATCCCTCCTGATGGTCACCGCCGAAACCGGCGACATGCAGGACTTCGACGGCGTCGTCCGCACCTTCGAGCTGATGAACTCCTACCTCAAGTGGAAGGAGCGTGGCCGACTGCTGGTGCCGAACGTCAACCTGCCGGGCGACATCACCGGTACCGGAGCCGCCGCCACGGCGGAAAAGCTGGGCCGTTCGCTCTGAGTGTTCCGTTCCCGGGCAGGGGGATCAGCGACGAAGCTGTTGTTCCTCCTCCTGCCAGAGCTGCTGGAGCTCCCCCAGGTCGTTGACCCGGTAATCGGGGTGGATTCCTGCGGCGGGAGTGAGATCCGCGCCGGGACCGGTGATCTGGCAGGTGAGGGTTCCGGCGGCGACGCCGACCGCAATGTCGGTGGCCAGCCGGTCCCCCGCCATCAAACAGGCCTCCACCGGTACATGCCGGCGGGCCGCCGCCGCACGAAGCATGCCCGGGTCGGGCTTCCCCAGCACCTTGAGCCGGACACCGGTTGCGGTTTCGAGGCAGGCGGTCAGCGCGCCGCAGTCCGGCAGCCAGGTGGGCTGGTCGGTCGGGCAGAAAGGGTCCGGGTGGGTGGCGAAACCGGGAATGCCCTGTTTCAGAAACCAGGCGGCACGGCAGAGCCGTTCGTAGACCAGTTCGCGGTCGAAAGCGACGATCACCGCCTCCGGCGCGCTTTCGTCGAGCTGGAATCCCGCCGCTTCGAAGGCCGGGCGGATGCACGCCATCCCGAGCAGAAAAATCCGCCGGATTTCCGGATGATTTCGTTTCAGGAAATCGATCGTGTAGTCGGTTGAAATATAGAACTCCTCCGGACTTGCATCGATCCCCATCGCGTGAAGTTTCTCCCCATACTGTTCCGTACTGCAGGAGGAGTTGTTCGAAAGAAAGGTGTGCCCGATCTCCCGCTCCGCCAGAAAACGCAGAAAGGGCAGGGTGGTCGGATAGAGCCGCCCTCCATGATAGATCGTCCCATCCATGTCAAGAAAGATGTGACGTACGTCGCACAGATACCGCATCGCCGGAATCCCCGTTGTTCGGTTTGTTTACTTGCGTGTTTACTAACTATAACACAAAACGTAAAAACCGCAAGCGGAAAAATCGATTTTTTCA
>NZ_DBEXAY010000223.1:0-2837 GCF_048170485.1 Victivallis sp.
GATTGATGTTCCTCGGATCCTCCTGTTGTAATATTGCAGAAAATTCCACCTTTGCAAGGCCACTGGACTTTGCATGCAGATTAAACCCAAGTTTCCACGCTTTTGCGGAAGCGTGCGCTACCGAAACGCTGGGCGCTTACGCCCTCGTTACTCCCCCTTCCGCGGAAGAGCTCGCCTTCAACAGCCAGGGGGCCTGTCGCACCTGCGACGGCACCGGAATCGTCCGCACGGTGGACCGCTCCACGCTGGTTCCGGATGAATCGCTCACCATCGATCAGGGCGCCGTCGCCCCGTGGAAAACCTTGATGTGGTCGCTGATGGTCGATGTCTGCCGGGCGATGGGGGTCCGCACCGACGTTCCCTTCTCCGAACTGACACCGGAGGAAAAGGAGATCGTCTACAACGGTCCGGCGGTCAAAAAACATATCTTCTACCATTCGAAAAACACCGACTCCGCCGGAGAGCTCGACTTCACCTACTACAGCGCCATCCGTACCGTCGAAAACGCCCTCGCCAAAGTCAAGGACGAAAGCGGCATGAAGCGGGTCGCCCGTTTCCTGTGCGAGAGCCCCTGCCCCGACTGCGGCGGCTCCCGGCTCTCCGCCGCGGCACGGACGCCGGAGGTGCGCGGAATCACCCTCGACGCCGTCTGCCGCATGACCCTCGCCGATCTCTGCATCTGGGTGGACGGCGTTCCTGCGTCTCTGCCGGAAGAGATGCGCCCGATGGCGGAGAACATCTGCGATTCGTTCCGCACCGCCGCACGGCGGCTGCTCGATCTCGGGCTCGGTTATCTGACGCTGGACCGGGCCGCCTCGACCCTCTCGACCGGAGAACGGCAGCGCATGCAGCTGGCGCGGGCAGTCCGCAACCGCACCACCGGCGTGCTCTATGTGCTGGACGAACCTTCAATCGGCCTTCATCCGGCCAACCTCGACGGACTGGCCGGCGTCATGCACGACCTGATCGCCGACGGCAACTCGGTCGTGCTGGTCGATCATGACGCGCAGATCCTCTCCGGTGTCGATCACATCATTGAAATGGGTCCGGGCGCCGGTTCGACCGGGGGAAATGTTGTCGCACAGGGGAGCGTCGCCGAACTCGCCGGCAATCCCGCCTCGCTCATCGGCCCCTTTCTCTCCGGGAAAGCGGAAGAAAAAATCCGCCCGCGCACACCGGAGAACGAACTCTTTTCGCTCGGGAAAATCCACCTCGACACCGGCGCCATCCACACGGTGAAACCGCTTTCGGTCGACATTCCGAAAGGAAGAATGACGGTGGTGACCGGCGTCTCCGGTTCCGGCAAGACGACACTGATTCTGGAGAGCCTGATCCCGGGGCTGGAGGCCGCCATCGCCGGCCGAAAGCTCCCCGCCCACGTCCTTGCGGTGAATCCGGCAGGAATCCGGCAGATGAAGCTGATCGACGCCACGCCGATCGGCATCAACGTGCGTTCCACGGTGGCGACTTACGCCAATGTCCACGACGAACTGCGCAAACTTTACGCGGCGACTCCGGACGCGAAGAAGCTCGGTTACAAGGCGGGGGATTTCTCCTACAACACCGGCAAGCTGCGCTGCCCGGGCTGCGATGGAACCGGCACGATCAGTCTGGATGTTCAATTCCTGCCCAACGTGGAGATCCCCTGCCCCGACTGTCACGGCTCCCGCTACGCGGCGGCGGCGGGAGCGATCCACCTCGCCAATCGCCGCGGGGAACTCCGGCCGCTCCCGGAGTTGATGCATATGGACATCAACACGGCGGTGGAGTTCTGCGACAGTTGGAAAACGGTCCGCCAGCGGCTGGAGACGCTCCGGAATCTCGGACTGGGCTACCTGACGCTGGAGGAGGAAACGCCCGGCCTATCGGGCGGCGAAGCGCAACGATTGAAACTTGCCGGAGAAATGGGCCGGACGCAGGAGGATTCGCTCTTCGTCTTCGACGAACCCACCATTGGACTGCATCCGCTGGATGTCCGGGTTCTGCTCGGAATCTTCCAGAAACTGATCGAAAACGGCGCAACCGTCATCGTGATCGAACACGATCTGGATGTGATCCGCAACGCCGACTTTCTCATCGACATGGGTCCGGGCGGCGGGAGCGAAGGCGGGCGGATTGTCGTTGCAGGCCCCCCGGAAACGGTCGCCCGGACGCCGGAGAGCCGCACCGGCCGGTATTTGAAAAATGATTTTGAATTTCGCTGAAAGAGATTCAGACAGACCTGATTCTTTTCGGATTTCATTGCACAAAGGCAGTCAATCTGTTGGAGGAGGCACGTAATGGTCCGGCCCCCCCAGCTGTTTCCAACGGGCATAGACGACGAGCAAGGCTGCTGTGGCTCCGGCAGTAAACAATGTGTCCCATATGAAAATAAACCGGTAGCCGAAATGATCAATTGCCACGCCACCGAAGTAATTTGCAAAGATCAGCAGAACACTGTTCATCATCGCATTTGCACTGCTGAACTGTCCGAACTTGTCCGGCGGGAAAAGCTCGATGAACACCGGTCCGTTGCTGACGAACTGTACCGAATAAACCACGGCAATCGCAATCCCCACGACAAAAAAAGAAGCGTAATCCGTCACATAGAAGTATCCCCAGATATTCGCTAAAATGACGATGACGCCGCTTGCAACAAAAATTCGAAGTGGATGAAATTTATCCATCAAATAACCGGTCATCAGTACAACGCCGGCCGAAACCGCCGCCCCCACCGCCATCACCTTGCCGAATTGTCCTGCAGTCATCTGAAGCTCCTGAGTTGCAAACAGCAGGTTGAACGTCGTTCGACACACCGTCGAAACGTTGTTCAGAGCCGTTCCAAGAAAAAGAAAGGT
>NZ_DBEXAY010000224.1:0-28900 GCF_048170485.1 Victivallis sp.
AAAATCCATCGGCGAAGCAGGATCAATATTATCCAAAATATCAAAATTCAGCATGATAGTATAAATATACAGCGGTTTTCTGCATTGTCAAACGGGAGATTTTCCGGTATACTTATTTACACGAAAAGCCAGTACTGCGAAAACAACAAAAGTAATTTTACGAACCGGGATGAACAAGATCATGAACACAATTCGAACCCCTTTGAGATCCATTGTCGCGGCGGCCTTGACCGCGACTGCACTCTCCGCAGCGGAAGAGTGGAAGCAGTTTCCCATCTGGGGCGGCGGCAATCTTCAGAGTGTGGAAATCTCCGCCTCTTCACCGAATGTCTGGTACACTTACGCCGATGTCGACGGCCCCTACCGCAGCGACGACGCCGGGAAAAACTGGGTTCCGCTTCACGGCAACTTCAACGCGATGCAGCGCCGCCGCGGTCTCGCCCAGATCCGCGGCCTGTCGGTCGACCCGCGCAATCCGGACTCCTTTGTGACCGTCTCCGGCTCCACCTGGTGGCGGGTGGGCGGCATCTGCGTCTCGCGCGACGGGGGAAAGACATTCCGGCAGCCCCAGGAGGCGCGCTTCTACGGCAACGGTCTCCGGCGGCGGACCGGCTTCGTGCTGGCACGCAATCCGGACCGGCCGGATGAACTCATCGCCGCCTCCGACTCCACCGGTGTCTTCCGCAGTATCGACAACGGAGAGAGCTGGCAGCCGGCCGGTCTCGACGGCTGTTACTTCTCTTCGGTTCTCTACGACCGTACCGTTCCGGGGCGGGTCTACGCCTCCGCTCCCCGCTGGGGCTCTTCGGTCTACGAGAAAGGCGCCATCTTCGGCAAAGAGAAGAGCCGCCGCTCCGGCCTCTTCCGCAGCGACGACGGCGGACGCACCTGGGAACAGCTTCAAGACGACGGTCCGATGGATATGGTTCAGCTCAAAACCGGCGAACTGCTCGGCACCTTTGAGGAGCGTTTCATCAGACTCAGCCACGACGGCGGCAAAACCTGGCAGGAGTATGGCGAAGGACTTCCGGCCGGAGAGATCAACCACCGGCTCAGCTCCTCCCGCTGGACCCTGGCGGCGGCCGGACCGGACTTCTTCGTCGTGGGCAATTCACGCGGCGACCTCTACCGCCGGAAACACGAGACAGCCAAATGGGAGAAAATTCCCCGCCGGAGCGTCACCCTGGGGCAGCCGGAGCAGGAATCCCATCTCGACCCGAAATGGGCGTTCGGCGCCTCGGCTCAGACGCTGGTCATCGACCCGCGCGACAGCCGCCACTGGCTTCTGACCGACTGGTTCTCGATCTGGGAGAGTTTCGACGGCGGCGAGAGCTGGCGCTCCGCCATCCGCGGGATCAGTCCTCTCGTCTCCTACTTCGTCGCGGCAGACCCGCACGCGCCCGACCGGCTCTTCTACGGTCTCGCCGACATGGGGCTGCTCCGCAGTGACGACGGCGGAAAGAGCTGGAAGAAACAACCCTTCATCGGCATCAACTCCATCGCTTTCTCGCGGAAAACGCCGGGACTTGCGATGATCTGCGGAGGCAAGAACGAAATCCGGATCCGGCGGCTTCGGTTCGGCAGTTCCAGCTGGGAAACGCCCCGGAACCTCGGACTCCCCGCGCTGAAACCGGGCAACATGGCGGCCTACACCATCGCTGCGGATCCACGGGAAGACAAGTTCTACCTCTGCGTCTCCGGCCCGGTCGCCCCCGGCAAAGGCGGCGTCTATGTCTCCAGTGACGCCGGCGACCACTGGGAGTGGATGGGGAAAGGCTTCAAACCCGGCTTCTCCTTCGACCGGACGGAATTCCAGAACGGTGGCACCAGCCAGATCCAGCTTTCGCCCGACGGGTCCGCGGTCGCCTTCAGCAGCGCGTCGAAACAGCTCTACCGGCTGGACCGGGAGAAACAGAGCTGGCACTTCGTCCGGAACCTGCCCTCCGGCACGCAGCCGGATGAAGGAATTCCCTGGCGCAGTGTTGTCGCCGCCGATCCCTTCACTCCCGGGCGCTTCCTCTGTGCCGGCAACGGCATCCTGCTCGAATCGCGCGACGGGGGGAAAACCTTCGAGAACAACTGGCTCGTCACCGGCACGATCCACTCGATCGCCTTCGACCCGGAGACGCCGGGACTGTTCGCGATTCTGCTGCCGGACCGGATTCTGCTCTCCCGCGACGGCGGAAAACACTTCGCCGTCCTCTCCATCGACGGCGTTCCAATCACCACCGGCACCAGAATCGTGCTGGACCGCAAGCGGCTCTTCGCCGCCACCTGGGGCAGCGGTGTCTTCTACCGGAGTGTGGAATGAGATTTCATACCATCACAACTCTGAGTTTCCTGCTTCTCCTCCTGCCCGTCGCGGCGGAGGAGCCGGATTCGGATGAGTCGCTCCGCGCCTTCATGATCGAATGCCGCACCGCGATCCAGCCGGGGGATCCGGCGGATTTTCTCATGAGCCGCTACCGTCCGCGCAAGGATCTCTGGGCGCAATGGATGATCTTTCAGGACGCCTTTCACGTCTCGCCGGCAGAGAAGGAGGCGGCCCGCCGGGAGATCCGGCAAGTCTGCGGCGAACTGCGCCGGGGACGCGCCTGGCCGCACCGCGAACGCCCGCGGCTCCGGATTCCCTTTCTGACCACACCTCCGGAAATCGATGGAAAGATCGGCGGCGAATGGCAGAAGACGGTCCGATTGTCCGCCACGTATGAACGGGACAACCCCGTGCCAGTCGCGGGGAAAGCGGCCCGCTGGTTCTTCGGCTGGGACCGGGAAACGTTCTACGCCGCCGGGGAGTTCCAGGCGGAAATTCCGGCGGAAATTCCGGAAAAGCCGTGGAAAGGGACCTGCGCCGAGCTCTTTCTGAACCCCTCTCTCACGCTCGGCGTCTACTGGGAACTGCTCTTTCCGCCGGACCGCTCTCCGCTCTTTCTGATGGTTCGGGACAATCAGTACGGCTACCGCGACTATCCCGCATGGCGGGGGAAAACCGGAATCCGTTCCGCCATTTGCTGCACGCCGGAGGGGTTCTGCTTTGAAGCGGCAATTCCCTTCCGGCTCCTGCCGAACTACCAGCTGGGCAATGCGCCCGAAGCGGGGCAGATTCTCTATCTGATGGCGGTTCTGGTCGACAACCGCCGTTACATTTCTCCGTTTCCGCTGTTGTACGACAGTCACAATCCGGCCTGTTTCGCCGAAGTCACCCTCACCGGACCGGATCAAGAAGACGCGGCAAAGAGTTCAACCCAGACCAATCCAAAATTCCCGCAGGGAGGAGGAACTGTTCCATGAGCAAAACCCGCCGTTTTCCCATCGTACCGCGCTCGTCGATCAAACATTCAACTTCCACAACCACAACAGGAAGCATTCTTATGAAAAAAACGATTTTCACCCTCATCGAACTCCTCATCGTGATCGCGATCATCGCGATTCTGGCCAGTCTGCTGCTGCCGGCGCTGAACAAGGCGCGCTCGCGTGCGCAGAACGCCAGCTGTCAGGCCCGCCTCAAACAGGTCGCGGCCGCGGCCATCGGCTACACCGGCGACAACGGAGATTTCTTCCCGCCGGTCAGCAACGGCATCTACGGAGAAAGCAACGACCCCTACTGGAAATACCTGTTCGTCGGCAACACCCTCTCCTATCTCGGAATCAACGCGCCGCGACATCCGGAAAACGGCAAAGTAGACTACTTTTACGGCACTTATACGATTCCAACCCTGCAATGCCCGGCCAGCACGATCTCCTACACCTTCTCCGGCGGCACCGTCACCCCCCTCCCCTCGCTGACCGGCTACAACCCCTATCTCGGCGGCGCCGCCGGCATCGTCGCGGGCACGAACAACCCCACCAAAAAGAAGGTGTACCGCACCGGCGGCGTGCGGAATCCTTCCCTGAAAGTGCTGATTTCAGAATACTACGCCGCCGGAGTTTTCTACAACAAAGTCACCTCCACCATGGAAACCGCGCCGCGCCATATCGACCTCTACACCCGCCACAACGGCCGCTTGAACTACTCCTTCGTGGATGGCCACGTGGAGGCCTGTCCCTGGGGCGGTACCGGCTCTTCCGGCGGCATCCAGGTACAGTTGCTCGGCATCGGCAACGAAGACAACAAAATCAACTTCACCCGTCACTGGCTCCCCAACCGCTGAGCACAAACAGCAGGATTGTATAAAGATACAGCCGCTTTCTGCATTGTCGGCAGTGCGGCTGAGAACTATGTTATGGAAAACAGGAGTTTTCTTATGAATGTCACACGTAAAACCAATTCCGTACCGGTCCGGAACAAAACCGATGTGCTGGTCGTCGGCGGCGGTCCCGCCGGATTCGGGGCGGCCATCGCCGCCGCCCGCGCCGGAGCCCGCGTCACATTGATCGAACAGGGCGCCATGCTCGGCGGCATGTGGACGCTCGGGTTGCTCAGCCCCTACTTCGACAACTGGAACAAGCAGGATCTCAACCTCGAACTCAAGCAGAAACTTCAGGAGCGCGGCGCCTGGGGCGGCCTCTGGGACATCTCCTTCGACCACGTCGCCATGGCGATGCTGCTCGACGAATACGCCATCGAGCATGAACTCGACCTCATGCTGTGCACCATGGCGACCGAACCGGTCATGGAGGGCAACACCCTCCGCGGCGTCATCGTCGAAAACAAATCCGGTGCGCAGGCGGTTCTCGCCGATGTGATAATCGACTGCACCGGCGACGGCGATATCGCCGCCCGCGCGGGAGCGCCGTTCGAAATCGGCCGGGCCGGCGACGGAGTCTTCCAGCCGATGACCATGATGTTCAAGATCGGCGGCGTGCGCGACGACTATCCGCGCGACGACATCATCGGCTGGTACAATGAGCTGGTCAAGCGGTGCGACGAAAAGGAACTGCTCCGGGAGATTCCCTACAACTATCCGGCGATCATCCGCCTGCCCCGGCGCGGCGAAGCGCTGCTCCAGTGGACCCACGTCAAACACCATCTCGGTTGTGACGGAGAACAGTTGACCAATGCCATTCTCGAAGGCCGGAAACAGGTGCGCAAGGCGATGAAGTATCTGGAGCTCATCCGCCCGGTTCTGGGAGAGGTCTATCTGCTCGAACTGCCCTCCGTCATCGGCGTGCGCGAAACCCGGCGGATCACCGGGGAGTACGTCATCTCCGACGAGGACGTCAAAACCGGCCGGAAACAGCCGGACGGCATCTGCTGTGTCACCTTCGGCGTCGACATCCACGAGCCGGAGAAACCGGAGCAGACCTGCTGGACCCACCCCGGATTCGACATTCCGTTCCGTTCGCTGGTGCCGCTCAAAGTGGAGAATCTCCTGACGGCGGGGCGCTGCATTTCCGGCAGTTTCGCCGCTCACGCCGCCTACCGCGTCACCGGCAACTGCGTGACCACCGGCGAAGCGGCCGGACGCGCCGCCGCCCGCGCAGTGCGCGAGAACCGGAGCGTCCGCGATCTCGCGCTCAGCAGTCGCTGAACGAAATCTTCATCTGAAAATGGAGGGTCTCGCCCGGCTCAATCCGCCGGGCGATTCCTTTTTTCAGCGCGGCACTGCGCCCCTCGAGCCGGTTGTTCGCCGGTTCCAGACCGATCACGTAGCGGCTCGGGTCGAACGACTTCCACTGGACCAGATACGGCAGTCCCTCTTCGCGTTCAACCGTGGCCCGGATTCCAATCTCCCGGTTCACCAGAGAGACCGCACCGGGGAAGCAGTGGAAAAAGACCTGTTCCGGCGCCCCCACCTCCGGTTCGGGCATCTCGCGCCAGCGCGCCAGCCCGGCGGCCGCCTCCGGCGTGCGGGGGATGATTTCATGCTCTTCGGCCTCCACCTGCACCGACGGCGACACCAGCGGCCAGCCGAAGTTGCAGTGGTAGAGCATCAGCAGGAAGTCCGGAGCTCCGGAGCAGTTGGTCACCTCGTCGGAAACGGTGATCGAATTCTCCCCGTAAGCGGTCCGGATGGTGCGCGCAAGGCGCAGATTCTCCCCGAACATCGACGCCTCGCGGAGAACTCCGGAGACGGTGAGCTCGTACACCCCGTCGCGCCAGGCGCCGCAACTGCCCACCTGAGAGGCGGAAGCGTTGGAAATCCTGCCGTGCAACGTCTCCCCCTCCTCCGGCGGCCCGGCATGGCGGAGTCCACAGCTGGTCAGAAGTCCGCCCTCCCAGTTCCGCAGCCACTCCTCCGGGCCGAACTTCCCCGGTGCAACGTGGCCGGAGGGGGAGCGAAACGCCACCGGAATCCCCCGGTAGGAGCACTCCACGATGTTCATGCCGCGGTCGGGCGCGACGGTGAAGGCGAGGCCGCTGCCGTTGAAGACGTCGATGATCCGGCATCCCCGGCCATCCCCTTCGGTGAGCTCCGCACTGCGCACGTAGGCAACCTGATCCATATCCGCCAGAAACGAGGTGAAATCCGCCATGAGAACATCCTTTCCTGCTTGAAGTCGACAACAAAATGCCGCCGCGGAGTAACGTAACGCCGCGGCGGCGGAATTGCAAACTCAGTCGAGCACGAGATCGGGATTTCCCGGCCCGAAGTGTTTGAGCATGACCAGCGGTTCACACTTCGACTCGTTGACGATCCGGACGCCCCGGCGCGCCGCCTCTTCGGAGACGAAGAACTCGTCGCAGGTCTTTTCGCCGTAACGGATCAGCGCGGGGGTCTCCACGTTCCAGACGCCCATCGTGCCGTGCCCCTGCATCATAATCATGCCGTAGGCGGCGTTGTCGCGGATTACGGCAGAACGGCCCGGCAGAATCGTCAGCTCCTTGGCGCTGAATCCCTTCGATTTGTAGCAGACCCACACTTCGCGGTATCCGGCGTCGAGCATCTCCGCTTCCGGGCGCACCGGGCGCGGACTCATGAAGCGGTGTTTGCGGAACTCCGGATCGACGTTGAGCTCCCAGTCGATCACGTCGACCAGATAGTCGAAGTCGCCGATGTGATCGGCCGGACAGTTCTTCCAGAGCAGTTCTTCCGGCACGATCAGGTCATCGACCAGGCTCTGATACATCGCATAGACGTCGCTGGCCACCTGCGGCTCATAGGTACAGAAGCTGCCCGGCGCGTGGAGCACCCCCGGCGGGACATCCCAGCCGGTGCCGGGTTCGAGCCGGTACGCCCGGGAGATGTTGGTGATCTTGTTGTCGCCGCGGGTGAAGTTTTCCAGGCAGCGGCGCACCTCTTCGCGGGTGGTGCCCGGTTCGAAGCCGAAGAAGGTGTAGGGGAAGTGTCCGCCGTGGTTGTTGAGCTGCGGCGGGAAGTAGTAGGCCTCCGGCTTGCCGCGCTGACCGACCAGCGCCGCGTGGCGGTCCATGTGGTGGACGTGGTGCGGCAGCGGCCCGAGATTGTCGAAGAACTTGGAGAACATCGGCCAGCCGTGGTATTCGTTCCACAACCGGTCGCCGATCAGCTGCCCCTTGAGCTCCTGCACCGCGTCGGCGAGCAGAAATTCACCGCCGTCGGCGACGACCATGCTCATGCCTTCGTGTTCGGTGGTGAGCGGACCGTTTTCCGCTTTGGTGGTCGAGGCGAACCAGCGCTCATCGATGCCGCCGCGGGCACTGCCGAGCGCGTAGTAGTCGTCCGGATGGAGCTTGATCCGCCGCCCGGGGATGCAGAAGGAGCGGGAGACCCAGTTCGGGGCGAGCCGGAGGATTCCCTCCCCGGCGTCAAAGGCGTTCTGGATTTTCGACATGGTTCATCTTCTCCTTTATTGGTGGATGATTTCGAACATCTCGACCTCGTCGAGACGCTCCAGCGTCAACAGCAGTTTTCCATCGCGCATCGTGACCGGAACCTGCCGGCCGTCGGAGACGCGGCGCACCGATTTCACCGGCGCGCAGGGAATTTCGATCTCCACGTGAAACAGCGGCACGCTGGGCGGCTCCTCCTGATCGTTGACCAGCGCGACCACCAGACTGCCGTTCTCCGACCGCAGCATCGTCACTTCGGTCGAGGGCGGCAGATTGCTCCGGAGCGCGCCGGAAACGAAACGGCGGAAGAGCCGCTCGCCGACCGCGCGCTGCGAAGCGTTCCGGTGGCGCAACAGCGTGCTGTACAGATAGACACACTGCCCGTCCCCGTAGCGGTGAAGCGTCAGGCCGGCATAGTCGGTGTCGATTCCGGGCGGATTGGAGTGAATTGACGCATACAGCTCCGGATCGTTCGCCGGGTAGTCCGGCACGGTCACCGTGCCGAGCAGTTCGGCGTCGCGAACCCGGACCAGCGGACAGCGGTCGTTGAGGCAGGCGGTCAACCCCTCCTCCGGCGTCTTGAGGTAGCTCACGGTGTCGGTGAACTCCCCGGTGAAATCGACGCCGAAAAGATCGGCCAGCAGGAAATTCCCGGAACATTTCCCCTCCGGCTCCTGCAGCGAGGTCATGCCGGTGGCGATCAAGGTTCCGCCGCGGCGGACGAACTCCCGCATCCGGGCGCACTCCTCCGGCGAGAGGTAGCGCGCGTTGTTGACGATGACGGTGTCGAGGCCGCTCCAATCCTCCGTCCGGTCGGTCAGAATCCGGTAGGGAATCTTCATCCGGGTGAGCAGTTCCCCGGTGGCGGAAACCTCGTCGGCCAGCGGATTGCAGCGGATCCCCATGTTGGAACTGCCTTCGGCGAGCTCTTTGAGCGGAACGCCGTCGAGCGCGGAATTCACGCAGGAGTTCATCGAGAAATAGAGTCCGCACCGCGCCTCCAGCCGGGGGCGAAGCGTCTCGATACAGCGCGTGAAGGGTTCGAGGCGCCGGGTCACGTTGCCGAGCCGCTCGTAGGTGCGCGCCTCCAGCGTGCCGTCCGGATTGATCGCGTCGATGAAGAAGTAGGCGCCGCCATTGGCCAGCGTGGTCGCGGCGTGCAGAAAGAGCTCCTCCTCGGAGCGGGTCGAGGTGTGGTCGTTCAGATTGACGCAGCGCGACGTCATGAATTCGAAAGGCGGATGCGCCGTGTAGGCGTCGAGCAGTTTCGCGCCGAGCCGGTGCTGTGCCCGTCCGCCGTAGAAGTCGCCGGAGCCGTAGTCGGAGGCGGCGGCGATTCCGGAGCTCTGCCCGAGGTACCAGCCGTGGAGCACCGGGGAGAACTGGTGCACCACACTGCACTCCGGCCGGAGCGATTTCAAGTGATCGGTGAGCCGCTGCCCGAACTCCGCCATCGTGCGCTCGCGGAATCGCTGAAATCTGACCCATTCCGGATTGTTCCAGTCGATCGTTTCCGGCGCCGGTCCGCCAAACTTCTCCACGCAGGCGGGGCACTGGCAGACCAGCGGCCAGAAGGTCATGTCGACGAAGAAGCCGTCGACCGGATAGGCGGCGACTTCGGCGAGCTGCTCCATCGTGAAGGCGAGAAATCCCGGCTGATTCGGGCAGCAGTAGTGATACCGGCCGTGGTGATCGACGCCGTTGATGTCGCGGGCCCGCCATTCCGGATGGGACTTCGCCGCGTTGTTGTGAAAGATCGTCGTGTAGTAGGCGATCGGGACGATTCCCGCCTCGCGGAGCAGCCGGACGGTTTCGCCGAAGATGTCCCGCCCGTGCAGATTCGCGTGCATGTGTCCGACGCGGGTCGGGTAGTAGCAGTTGCCGTTATGGTCGCAGGAGTAGACCATCGCGGACTTCACCCCGGAACGGCGCACCATCGCCACATACTGTTCCGGGTCGAACTTCGACATGAACTTCGGCTGAAGGTCGGTGATATGGTTGTCGATCAGCAGGCGGGAGTAGCATTTTTTTATCCAGTCCATTTTTTCCTCACAAGTTGCACCGGGGGGCGGATGGTTGCTATATTATTGCTGTAATATAATCTGAATGACGGCAAATGGGTATAGGAGGGATCAATCATTGATAGCACGAAACACTCCTGAATGCATATTTTTCCGATTCGGCCTTCTCCGGGGCCGACCAGGGATGAACAGTGCCCCTCCACCCCTTCCGATCTCTTTTTTTTGCAGAAAAAACGGTTCCGGAGCGATACCGGCAGTGGAAAAAAACGGAAAATGCGCTATACTTAACACGTTCCGTCTTATTTGACACGGAATCGGCAACTTTTTACAAGCCTCCGGCGCGGTTCCGGAATCCGGGAGCCGCGCTGTGCAAAATTCGGGAATGAGGAATTCATGAGCGAACAGAACGAAATTCACCAGACCGGTCGGCCCGCCGTCGGCGGCATCTCCGACACCCTCCGGGAACAGCTCCACCGGCGCGAAGCCGTCTGCGAAGAACTCGAACAGCTTCCGGCCAGAACCGTCGAGGACTACCCCGCGGAAATCGCCCGGATCACGGCGGAATTCGAAGCGCTTCCGCCGCTCCCGCCCGAATATGCTGAGATTCTCGAAAAACGGTTCGCCGCCGCGGTGAAGGAGGCGGAACGCGCCGCCGCGGAAAATGCCGAACGCCTCGCACAGCGGGCCGCGAAACTCGAAGAGTGCGCCCGCCTTTCGGCGGAACTCGACACCCTCATCGCCGGTGCCGAACTGGTCACCCTCGGCGAAGTGGAAAAGCTGGAAAAGAAGTGGAACGAATGCCTCAAGTCGGTCGATCCGGAAGCGGCGGACGCCGCCGGTTTCGCCGCCCGCTTCGAACCGCTGAAAGCCCGCATTCTCGCCGAAGCCGAAGCGGACCGCCTCCGCGGAGAACAGGCGGAGAAGCTCGCCGCCGAACTCGCGGAACTCACCGCCGGCGAAGATATGGCGCGCCTTCAGGAGCGCAAGACCGCCATCGAAGCGGAATACGCCGCACTCGGCAGCGTACCCAAGGCGGCCGCCGACAAGTACAACGCCGCCCACCGCGCCGCGGGGACGAAACTTGCCCAGCACTACGAGACGCTCGATCTCGCCCGCTGGGAGAGCTACACGCTCAAGCTCGACCTCTGCGCCGAACTGGACCGGCTCCTCGCCCTGCCCGACGCGGAACTGCCGAAGGCCGCGCGCACGCTCCACGAACTGCGCGACAAATGGAAGGGGCTCGGCGGCGTGCCCAAGTCGAAGAGCGAAGAGATCAACGCCCGCTATCTGGAGACCACCCGCAAACTGCAGCACCGGGTGGATGAATACTACGCCCGGCTCCGCCAGGAACAGCGGCAGGCCGCCGCCGCCAAACAGGCGCTGGTCGAACGGGCCGTCGCACTGGCCGACTCCACCGAATGGAACGCCACCGCCGAAGCCTTCAAGGCGCTTCAGGCGGAGTGGAAACGCCTCCCCGGCGCCGGCAGTGCGGAAAAGAACCTCTATGCCGCATTCCGGGCTCCGGCGGACAAATTTTTCTCCGCACGCAGTGCCTACTTCGACGAGCGCAACAAGAAATTTGACGCCGCGGCCGAAGCCAAACGCGCGCTGATCGCCGAAGCGCAGGCGCTCAAGGATCAGCCCGGCGAGGCCGCCGCGCGCCGCGCCCGTCAGCTCCGCAGCGACTACCACGCCGCCGGTTCGGCCGGCCGGGCGGAGCATGAACTTCTCGCACAGTTCAACGCCGCGCTCGACCAGTACTTCTCGGGGCGGCGCGAAGCATTCGCCGAGCGGGAGAAACGCTCCCGCGAGCTGATCGCCGAAATCGAAGCGCTCGCCGACGGCAGCGCCGAACCGGCCGCCGCCGACAAGCGGGTGCGGGAGATCCGCGCCGAACTGCGCGAACTGGCCTGCCGCAACACCTTCGACGCGGAAAAGAAGGCGCTGGCGAAATTCGAAACCGCCCTCGGCGCCGCCCGCAGCCGGGTGCTCTGCGACAAACTTTCGCTGGTCAAGAGCGTCGCCCGGCCGCTGGCCGAAGCGTGGCAGAAGCTCAAGGCGGGCGAATCCGTCGATACCGCCCTGCTCGAAATCGACCACCTCGACCGCTTCCACCGCCTCCACACCGCGGCGGAGCTGATCCGGGCGGCCGCGGGCGGAGACGCGAAGGCGCTGAAGAAACTCACCCGCCTCGAAGCCGCCGCGCAGGAGGAGCACAACCGCATCAACGCCGCGCTGGAGAAGCTCGCCGGAATCACTCCCGCCGGAGAAGCAGCCGAGCCGCTCTCGCTCGCGGCGGAACTCGAAGCGGCCATCGCCGGGAACTTCGCCCGCTCCAGCGCCGCAGCCGAAGCGAAACCGGCCGATCCCGGCCAGCTCCAGAACGAGTATCTCAACGCCGGACTGCTGGCTCCGGAGGCGCTCGAAGAGAGCTTCCGCCGCTTCGACGCCGCCTGCGCGAAACTGCGCAGCTGAACTGAAAATCTCCGCCGGGGCTTCTCCCGGCGGCAATCGAGGAACAACATTCTCCACAAAAAAGGATTGCAGAAAATGAAAAAAGTCAAAGTCGCCGTTCTGGGCGCCTCCGGGTATGCCGGAGAGGAACTTCTGCGCATTCTGCTGCGCCACCCGGGTGTCGAAATCGTCGCGATCACCTCGCGCAAGAACGCCGGGGAGCCGGTCTCCGCGGTCTTCCCGCGCTTCACCGGAGCGCCGCTTCACTTCGTCGCGCCCGACGCCGCGGAACTGGCGAAGAAGTGCGACGCGGCGATCCTCGCCCTGCCCCACGGGCTGGCGACCGAATACGCGATTCCGCTGCTCAACGCCGGGGTGAAGGTGTTCGACATCTCCGCCGACTTCCGGCTCAAGAGCGCGGCCATGTACAAGGAGTATTACAAGGTTGACCATCCGGCTCCGGAACTGCTGGCCAAGGCGGTCTACGGCCTGCCGGAACGCTACCGCGAACAGCTCCGCACCGCCGATCTGGTCGCCTGCGCCGGGTGCTATCCGACCAGTTCGATCCTGCCGACCGCGCCGCTGCTGGCGGCGGGGCTGGTCTCCACCGAGGGGATCGTCGTATCGAGCTGCTCCGGCGTGACCGGAGCCGGCCGCAAGGTCGACCTGCCCTACATCTTCCCGGAGTGCAACGAGAGCCTCAAGGCCTACGGGGTCGTCGGGCACCGTCACCTGCCGGAGATCGAGCAGGAGATGGCGTTCGCGGCGGGAGTTGCCGAAATGGCGATCAACTTCATTCCGCACCTCGCTCCGATGAACCGCGGCATCAACTCGACGATCATCATGAACGCCGCGCCCGGCTGTACGCTCGAGAAGATCACCGAAGTGTACGAAAAAGCCTACGGCAACGAACAGTTCGTGCGGGTGCTTCCGCCCAAGCGCTGTGCCGATACCAAGTATGTCTTCATGACCAACACCTGCGAAATCGGCTACAACCTCGACGCCCACACCAACAAGGTGATCGTCACCAGCTGCATCGACAACCTGACCAAGGGTGCTTCCGGGCAGGCGGTTCAGTGCATGAACATCCGCTTCGGCCTCGACGAGGCCGCCGGTTTGCTCTGACGACGCACGCCCCCTTCGGGAGCGAAGAAGCTGCAAGTTCCGCCCCTTCTCCCCGCCGGAGAAGGGGCGTTTTTTCGCCGGGCCGCGTTGCAATGCACTCAAAACGGTGGTATATTCCAACAAATGCAACCCATCACTGCAAGGAGAGGATTCCATGATGCAGGATCTGAAACTGGAACGGCCGCTGGTCGTTTTCGATATTGAAAGCACCGGGGTGGTGCCGCAGCGCGACCGGATTGTCGAACTGGCGGTGCTCAAGGTGTTTCCGGACGGGCACACCCAGAACACCGTCCGCCGTCTGAATCCGGAGATGCCGATCCCGGCCGGAGCCACCGCGATTCACGGCATCACCAACGCCGATGTCGCCGACTGCCCGACCTTCCTCCTCATCGCCGACAAACTCTACCGCTATCTGGAGGACTGCGACCTGGCCGGATATAACATCACCGGCTTCGACATCCCCATGCTTGAAGCGGAATTCAAACGGGCCGGCTTTGACTTCAAGGTGGAAGGGCGCCGGGTGATCGACGCATACAACATCTTCTGCAAGCTCTATCCGCGCACCCTCACCGCGGCGTACAAATTCTTTTGCGGCAAGGATCTGGAAGGTGCTCACGGCGCGGCCGCCGACACCGCCGCCACCTTCGAGGTGCTGCTCGGCCAGCTGGAGCGCCACCCCGAACTGCCGCGCGACATGGCCGGACTCGCCGAATTCAGCGACCTCACCGGCCCGGACACCGTCGACCGCACCCGCCGCTTCAAGTGGGTGGACAACGAGGTGGTGGTCAACTTCGGCAAAAACGCCGGGCGGACCCTGCGCGATCTGGCGGAGAACGATCCGGGATTTCTGCGCTGGATCGTCCGCTCCGACTTCTCCGACGAGGTGCGCACCATCGCCAACGACGCCCTGATGGGCAAATTCCCGACCCGGAAGACGACGGCCGGCGGCAATGGCGCGGAATCCTGAGATCAACAGCCTGCTTTCGCTGCTCGACGACGAGGATGAATCCGTCGCCGTGAACGCGATGGCGGAACTGCTCAACCGGGAGGCGGAGTTGGGAGAAGCCCTGGCGGAACTTCAGGAGTCCAGTCATCCGCTTCTCCGGCGGCGCAGCCACCAGCTGCAGGCGGCGATCACGCTCCGGCGGCGGCGGCGGGAGTTCATCCGCAAACTTCAGGCGCCACGTGTCGACCTCATCGACGGGCTGATCGACGTCCACCTGCAGTGGTACGACAACGATTCCCGGCCGGAACTGGAGTCGCTGTGGAGCGACTTCCGGCAGGAGGCCGCACGCTGTCCGCTCCACACGCTGGAAGAGCTCGCCTATTTCATGCGCAAAAGCGGCTTCACCGCCCAGCCGGAAACCACGCTTCGCCCCGAAAATTACTGCATCGGCCCGATTTTGGAAAATCATACCGGCTCGGCCGCACTGCTCGCCGCCATCGCGGGAGCCATCACCCCCGCCCCTTTCCGGATGGTCCGGGTGATGGGGGATTTCGCGCTCTACGACGGCGAAGGGCGGCTGCTGGTTCCGGCGCACGACTGGCAGCTCTGCCCCGCGCCGGGAATCGGATTGTGCGAGTTCTGGGATCCGCGCATGTTGCTGCGCTACGCATCGATGACCCTCTTCTCCTGCGCGGTGAACAGCGACAGTTTCCGCTATGTGCTGACCATTGCGCAGGCGCTCAGCGGCACCACCGGCGACGAGACGCTCGACTACCTGCCCTACCCCTACTGCCCGGCCGACGAGGAACCGGAAAGCGACGGGGCGGAGGAATCCGGAAAAAATCCGGGCTGTTGATTGCAAAATCGTTCCGGCGGTACTACAGTATAAAGAATACAAAATGACAAAATTGGAGATTCTTTCTATGAGTACGGAACGCTTCGCGGAAATCCGCCGGACCACCCGCGAAACCGATATTTCGGTCAAGCTCACGCTGGACGGCACCGGAGTCGCCGCCGTCGACACCGGCATCCCCTTTATGGATCACATGCTCACGCTCTTCGCCAAACACGGCTTCTTCGACCTTGAGATCAAGGCGACGGGCGACCTCGAAGTCGATTACCATCACACGATGGAGGATCTCGGCCTCACGCTCGGCGAAGCGCTGTCCAGAGCGCTCGGCGACAAGGCGGGCATCCGTCGCTACGGGAGTTTCATCCTGCCGATGGATGAAGCGCTGGCGCTGATCGCGCTGGATCTCTCCGGCCGTCCGCTGCTGGTGTTCGACGTCAAAAGTCCGGCGCCGATGATCAAGGATCTCGATGTGCGGCTCTTCCACGAGTTCTTCCAGGCGCTCTCGGTGAAGGCGGGGATGAACCTGCATGTCCGGCTGCTCGCCGGCGAAGAGGTGCATCACGTGTTCGAAGCGATCTTCAAGGGATTCGCCAAAGCGCTCGACCAGGCGGTCGGTTTCGACCCCCGGGTCACCGGCGTGCTCTCCACCAAGGGAACACTCTGACCTGTCCTGACCGTCATCGAGGTTCTCATCATGTCTCAAAACCGGAAAATGAAGTTCGGGCGGTATGACTATGCCGCCTTCAGTTGTTTCACCGGGTACGCCTGCTGCTCGGTGGTGGTGCCGGTCGTGCTGATCGAACTGGCGCGTTCGCTCAACTTCCCGCTGACCGACGGCGGAATGGGAGCGGGCGGCGCGCTCCAGCTCGGGCGCAGCATTCCGATGGTCTTCGCCATGCTCTTCTGCGGCTTCGCGGCCGGACGCTGGGGCAAAGTTCCCACCCTGGGGGTTTCGATCCTCATCATGGCCACTGGAATCATGCTCGCCTCCGCCGCTCCCGTCTACGGGCTGCTCTTTCTCGCCGTCGCAATCGCCGGTCTGGGCGAAGGGGTGATCGAGGGACTCGCCACGCCGGTCGTGCAGGATCTTCACGAACATGAGGAGCCGGGGCGCTACATCAATTTCGCCCACTCCTTCTGGTCGATCGGCGTGGTGGTGACGGTGCTCGCCGCCGGCCTGCTGCTCTCCTGGGGCGTTTCGTGGCGGCTCATTCTGCTGCTGGCAGGAGTTCTCGCCTTGGTGCCCGCCCTGCTCTTCCTGCTGCCCAGCCGCGGGGCGCGTCACCCCGACAAGCCGGAAAAACTCCATTGGACCACGGTGTGGGGCCACGCGACCACCCTGATGAAACAACCCCGCTTCTGGCTCTTTTTCGCGGCGATGGTCCTGGCTGGCGGCGGGGAGTTCTGCCTTACCTTCTGGGTCTCGAGCTTCATCCGAATCGACTACGCGGGTTCGCCGTGGCTGGGAGGACTGGGGACCGCGGTGTTTGCCGGCGGCATGATCGTCGGGAGAATGGTCTCCGGATTCCTCGTCAGTCAGCAGCGCCTCCGGGATCTGATTCTCTGGATGGCGGGGGCTGGAACGCTTCTTGCGCTCTTCCCGCCGTTGCTCCATTCGATCTGGATTCTCTTCGTGTTGCTCTTCTTCATCGGCATCGCCACCGGCCCGTTCTGGCCGAGCATTCAGAGCTACTGCGTGGACCGGATTCCCGGAGATTCGACGATGATCTACATCCTGCTCTCCTGCGCCGGAGTCCCCGGTTGCGGCCTCTTCGCCTGGCTGATGGGGGTGGCAGGCGATCACTTCGGACTGCGTGCCAGCTTCTTCCTGGTGCCCGGCTGTTTCGTCCTGCTCGGCGCACTGCTCGCCATCGAATGGCTGCTGCCGCGCCGGGAACGCCGGTGACGGCGGAGAAAACGTGCGTATGATCCGTCCGGAAAATCCCGAATACGCGGCGAGTTGTGAACAGCTCCGCATCGCCTATCCGGAGGAGCTGCCGATCACCCGGCACCTGGATGAGATCAAACAACTCTGGCAGGAGCATCCGCTCATCATCGTCGGCGGCGACACCGGCAGCGGCAAGACCACGCAGCTGCCCAAAGTCGCCCTCGAACTGGGCTGGGGGCGTTTCGGCCGGGTCGGCTGTACCCAGCCGCGCCGGATCGCCGCCTCGGCCATGGCGCGCCGCGCCGCTCAGGAGCTGGGCTGTGAACCGGGAACCGCCGTCGGCTATCAGGTGCGGTTCGACGACCGGACCAGCCGCGGCACCGTTCTCAAATTCATGACCGACGGCATTTTGCTCGCGGAAACGCACGAGGACCGCAAACTCCGCCAGTACAGCGCGCTCATCATCGACGAGGCGCACGAACGGAGCCTCAACATCGACTTTCTGCTCGGCTACATCAAGAATCTGCTGCCGCTCCGGCCCGATCTCAAGGTGGCGATTTCGTCGGCGACGCTCGACACGGAGGAATTTTCCCGCTTTTTCGGCAATGCGCCGGTGGTTTCGATCGAGGGGCGGACCTATCCGGTGGAGGATTGTTTTCTGGTGCCGGAGGCGGATGAGGAACTTTCCGACTCCGTCGCCCGCGGGGTGGAGTTCGTCACGGAGCTCGATCCGCGCGGCGACATTCTGGTCTTTCTGCCCGGCGAGCGGGAGATCCGCGACGCGACCGATCTGCTCAACGGCCGGAAACTGCCGCATACCGAAGTACTGCCGCTCTTCGGACGGCTCTCCGCCGCCGAACAGCAGCGGGTGTTCCACCCCGGCCGACAGCGCCGGATCATCCTGTCGACCAACGTGGCGGAAACCAGCGTGACGATTCCGCGCATCCGCTTCGTAATCGATTCGGGGCTGGCGCGAATCAAGCGGTTCAACCCGCGCACCCAGATTGAAGAGCTTCAGGTGGAGACCATCAGCCAGGCGAGTGCGCGCCAGCGGCGCGGCCGTTGCGGACGAGTTGCCTACGGCGTCTGCGTGCACCTCTACAGTGAAGACGATCTCGCCCGCTCGACGCCCTACACCGACCCGGAAATCAAGCGGACCGGTCTGGCCGGAGTGATCCTGCGGATGGCGGCGCTCGAACTGCCGCGAATCACCCGTTTTCCCTTCATCAATCCGCCACCTGCGGCGGCGGTCCGCGAAGGAATGCGCACGCTGGAGGATCTCCGCGCCATCGATCTGGAGGGGCGGCTCACCCGCGAGGGGAGAAAACTCGCCGCCCTGCCGATCGACCCGCATATCGGCAAAATGCTTGCGGAAGCCGCCCGCCGCCGGGTGCTCGCCGAAGTGATCGTCATCGCCTCCTACCTCTCGATTCAGGATCCGATGGAGCGGCCGCTGGAGAAACAGCAGGCGGCGGACGAAGCACACCGCCGGTTCCGCCACCCGGAGTCCGACTTCTTCTCGATCCTCAATTTGTGGAACGCGATGTGTCGCGACGGAGCCGGAAGCAGCAAACTCCGGCGCTTCTGCCGGGAGAACTTTCTGAACTTCATCCGGATGCGGGAGTGGAAAAACCTCGCCGCCGACCTCGCCGAAGCCGCCGCCGATCAGGGGTGGCGCTGCGGCGTTCCGGCGGAACTTCCGGAAAATCCCCCTTACGATCTCATCCACCAGTCACTGCTGGCGGGGATTCCGCGCCACATTGCAAAGTACCTGCCGGAAGAACAGCGCTACCTCGGCACCGGGGGGAGGAAGTTCCAGCTCTTTCCCGGTTCCGGCCTCTTCCGCAAAAAACCGGTGCCCGACTGGATCATGTGTTTCGCGCTGGTGGAGACCAGCCGCCTTTTCGCCCGGCAGAATGCGGTGATCAAGCCGGCCTATCTCGAAGCGGCGGCGCCGCACCTCTGTTCCAAAATCTGCGACCAACCCTATTACGACGCGCAATCCGGGTTCGTCTACGCCCGCGAACGGCTGACCTTCGGGGGGCTTCTGATCCACGCGGGGCGGCGGATTCACTATGCGGCGAGCCATCCAGTTGAAGCGCGGGAGATCTTCATCCGCGATGCGCTGGCGAACGGAGAACCGGTCATTCCCGGCAGCTGGACCGTCCGCAGCCGAGCCGTGATCGACGATCTGCTCCGGCTGGAAGAGAAGGCGCGCCGCCCCGGCGGCATCCTCGACCGCGAAGCGGTGGTCGAGCACTACAAACTCCTGCTTCCGCAGGGAATCCACTCGGTCAAGGCGCTCAAGGAGCTGATCAAGACCGATCATCAGGACTACTCCATCGCCCGGGACGAGGTGATGCAGGAGCAGTTCCGGCCGCTCGATCCGGCCGACTACCCGGATACGCTCACCTTTTCCGGGCAGAAATTCCGCCTCCGCTACCGGTTCGCGCCGGGGGAGGAGGAGGACGGCGTCACCCTGCTCGCCCCCTCCGATCTGCTCAACTGCCTGCCCGGTTATGCGCTCGACTATCTGGTGCCGGGTTACCTGCCCGACAAGATCGAGCTGATGCTCCGCGCCCTGCCCAAACCGGTCCGGCAGGCGCTCGCACCGCTCAATGACGCGGTCGCCTGGTTCACCGGTGAACTCAAAGCGGGCAGACTCTTCGCCGAACAGCCGCTCGCGGTGCTGCTGGCGGAGTCGTTGCGGGAACAGTTCGACGTGCCGGTCGCCCCGGCCGATTTCGACAACCTCCGGCTGCCGGAACATCTGGTGATGAAACTGGCGGAGCTCAACCGCGACGGGCGTGTGGTTCACATTCACCGGGAGGTGCCCGCGGTACTGCGGAGCGGTTCGCGTCTGAGCCGGGCGGTGGCGGGAACCGCGCCGTTCGCCAGCACCGGCTGTACCGCCTTCCCCGGCCTCAAACCGCTCCCCTTCGAGGTGGAACTGCCGAACGGCAACGGGAAAAAGGCCTACCCCGCCCTCTGCGACGAAGGCGAAAGCGTGGGGAGCGCGCTCTATTTGAAGGAGTCCGAAGCGAAGCTCCACCATCGGCGGGGAATTTTGCGGCTCTTCCGGCTGGAGAACGGCGCACAGCTGAAGTTTCTCCGCCGCTCCATCCGCTTCTCGCGCCAGGCGGAACTCACCTGGTTCATGAAGTACCGCGACTACGCCGACGATCTGCTCGACAGCGCCGTGCTCGAGGCCTTCGACACAGATCCCTGGGAACTGCGCGACGCAACCAGCTTCGGCATCGCCGCCGAACACGCCCGGGGAGAACTCGGCGAAACGGTTGACCGCGCGGTGAAACTGCTGGAAAGCCTGCTGCCGGTCTACGAGCTCTGCCGGGAACTGCAACGAAAAATAGCGGCCCGTTCCGACGAGAGCGCCGAAGATTACGCTGGGCACCTCGACTGGCTGTTCCGGGAGCACTTTTTGAAACGTCCGGCGGTGCTGACCGACTATACCCGCTACCTGCGTGGACTCAAACTGCGCGGCGAACGGGCCGCCGCCGCCCCCGCCCGCGACGAAGCAAAACTCGAAACCATCGCGGAGTATGCGGAACGATTTCGCCTCGCCGCCACCGAAGTTCCGGAGATCACGGATTCGCCGGAGCTGTACGAGTTCTGGCTGCTCTTTGAGGAATGTCGTCTGGCAACCTTCGCGCCGGAAGTTCCGCTCAAGCGCCGCGCCCCGCTGCGGCAGCTGGAAAGCGCCTGGGAACAACTCCGCTTTTGACGGATTCCGCTTGATTCCTCCACATTGTCGGCTATATTGTTCCGTTAAACATTTCGCCATCGAAAACAGTTACATTCAAGGGAAACTGCATCATGGGAACCGACACGATCGTTTTTCACTCGCCTGACACACCGCCGTTCCGCCTCCACGGTTTTCACTGGCGGAAACCGGGAGGAGAATTCCGGCGGCTGCCGCTCCGTTCCGTAAAGCTTCCGCTCCCGGACGGGGTCGACGGCCTCGCCTGGCACGCGGCGGGTGGACAACTCGCCTTCCGTTCGGACACCAGTCAGGTGGTGATCCGTGCCCGGCTCGCCCGTCCCCACCGGATCGTGCGGGCCGCCCTCACCGGCCTGCTGGGGTTTGACTGCTACGTCGGCGAACCCGGGCGGCAGCTCTTCTGCGGGGTGACCACATTCGGCATGGATGATCTCGAATACACCTCGCCGGTGTTCAAGCAGCACAGCCGGCTCATGCGCGAGTTCACGATCTTCTTTCCGCTCTACGCCCAGGTTGAACAGCTCGAAATCGGACTGGACCGGGATGCCCGGATTGAGCCGCCGACTCCGTGGTGCGACGCCCGGCCGCTGGTCGCCTACGGGACTTCGATTCTGCAGGGGGCATGCGCCACACGGCCGGGAATGTGTTACACCAATCAGCTGAGCCGTAAACTGAACCGTCCGGTGCTCAACTTCGGGTTCGCCGGAAATGCGCGGGGCGAGGCGGTCATGGCACGGATTCTCGCGACAATTCCGAACCCCGCGCTCTATTTGCTCGACTACGATCCCAACGCGGGAGAAACCGGCATCCGGGACACGCTGTATGAATTCATCCACCTGCTGCGGAAGAGCCATCCGGCGGTACCAATTCTCACGATATCGAAAATCCCCTACCCGGAGGATCTCCTCCTTCAGCTTGAGGGGAACGACAATCCGCCGGTCCGCCGGCTCGAACAGCTCCACCGGGAAATCGTCGGCAGAATCAGGAAGGAAGGGGATGAAAACACCCATTTTCAGTCCGGCGCGGAACTGCTCGGGAGCGACTGTGCCGAGTGTTCGGTCGACGGCTGCCACATCACCGACCTCGGATTCGCCCGGATGAGCAATGCGCTTTCCCCGGTCATCGCCGGACTGCTGCACTGACTTTGCCTCCGTTATAAAGGCGGAAAAGAGTCGGAAGGGAGCAATTTTCCCCGAATATTCCAGAAAATACGCTTGCAAAACCGGGGAAACGATGGTATATTTAATTTCATCCGGTAAACCGGATCAACGTGCGCTCATAGCTCAGTTGGTAGAGCAAGTGACTCTTAATCACTGGGTCCTGGGTTCGAGTCCCCGTGAGCGCACCATTTTTTTGCCTTGACTTCCCCCCGGGTACGCGTCCAGCGCCGCGAAGCATATCTCTACAGCTTGGACCGCGCTCTTGTTCAGCGCGGTCAGCGCCGCAAAGCATATCTCTACGGCTTTGACCGCGCACGGGAACCTAAGCGCGGTCAGCGCCGCGAGCGCATGTGAGAGGACTGCTTTGCGTTCCGCAAAGCAGCAAGGAGCGATTGCGACGCAGTCGAACGGAGTCGAGCGGAGCCGCTCCGGCGATTGAGGAGTTGGCGGGCGAAGCCCGACAAGTAAGGCCCGCAGGGCCGCATGCGGATAAGTATCAACCCGGCTCAGACTTCTCACGGGCGAAGAGGTCTGGAGGGCGTCAGGCCCTCCAGCTCCTTTCAAATTGTTTTCTCCGACGGCCGAACATTCCCCTTCTCCAAAGCGGATTTCCAGAAGTCCAAAATTCCAGCAAGAGTATCTCTTCACCGGCCACAGACCGATCGTTCTTGAAAACAGGCAGAAATGCCTGTCTCCGTCTTTCCTATGCCTGCGGCCTGTTATTTTACATTTCGGATAAGTCTGCGCAAAACGACAATATTGGCGACCAATCCGAAACCGAATCCCAACACCCAGACACAGCAGACAGCGCCCCGCATTGCCAGCTGTTTTACCGTTCTATGGGAAACGATTCCGTTCCATTCCGGATCCCCGCAAAACAGATCGTATATCCCCCAGAGAAGACCCGCTGCCGTTAACAACGCCAGAAACAAGGCGGAACAGCACAGCCCAAGAAGACTCAGAAAATAGAATAGTTTTCTGACCAATTTCATTGCATCCCCCCGGTCATTTCCGCCATACGAAAAAACAGAGAAGAACCAATCGGCACGCCCTCGATCGATCAAACCGGCCGGCCGGGAAGAGAAGAGAAAGATACTAGTTTTCCGGGAATTTCAACGCCCGGAGACGCCAGATGTTCCGCAACGCTTCGCGGAAGATCGCACCGCTCATTTTGGAAGTTCCCGCCTTGCGGTCGGGGAAGAGTATCGGGAACTCAACAATCCGGCAACCGTGACGGTATGCGCGGTATTTCATCTCCACCTGAAAGGAATAACCACGCGAAATAATCGAATCCAGATCGATCGCCTCCAGCGCGGATTTGCGCCACATGTTGAATCCGCCGGTCAGATCGGCAATCGGGCAGCGCAGCAGCGTGCGCGCGTAGAGCGAACCGCCGCGCGAAATCAGCTTCCGCAACAGCGACCAGTTCTCCACGCCGCCGCCGGGAACGTTCCTGGAACCGATCACCACGTCGTATTCGGCGATCTTTGCAAACATTTCCGGCAGGTATTCCGGCTTGTGCGAGAAGTCGGCGTCCATCTCCAGAAAGGCGTCGAAACCACGCTCCAGCCCCCAGCGGAATCCGGTGATGTAGGCGGAAGCCAGCCCCCCCTTCCCTTCCCGTCGGAGAATGTGGAGCCGCTCCGGGAATTTCGTCTCGATCATCCCCGCCACCAGATCGCCGGTGCCGTCCGGCGAACCGTCGTCCACCACCAGCACGGAAAAATCTTGGCGCGGCAGGGCCTCGAACACCGCCGGAACCAGCCGGGTGATGTTCTCCGCCTCGTTGTAGGTGGGAATCACGATCAACGCATTCATTCAAACCATTCCCGGAACCGCCTCATCCCTAAGCAGGAAAACCCGGCGGAATTTGGCATGTTCAGAGTTCCACCGCCTTGCCCTGATCCTTGAGCTTGATCCGGTATTCCGTGTAGAACCGGTTGCCCCAGCCGGCCAGGCGGCCCTCGTGAAACACCAGCGGCAGACACTCGTCCTCGGTAACCAGACCGTCGTGCCAGATGGTGTTGATGTAGTAAAACCAGACATCGGGCGTGCAGTAGCTTTCATCCGAAACCGGTTCGCCCATGATCTCCAGAACTTCGGATTTCGTCATGCCGACCCGGAGATTTTTGGCATTGTCCACATTCCGCTCAATTTCCTTCCACGGAGCAGAACATCCCGCCGCGGCAAACAGCACGGCCAAGACAGCCATACCGCCGAACGCCTTCCGGAAGAAATTCCTCATTGCACACCCCTTTTTGATTCAACGATGGCCGACGGCATCTGCAAAACAGATTCCATCGGCCATCTCTCGAAAACCTTACTCCGCCGGGGAGAACTCATCCTTGCCGGCGCCGCACTCCGGGCAGACCCAGTCCGCCGGAAGATCTTCGAACGCGGTCCCGGGCTGGACGCCGTTGTCCGGATCGCCCTTCGCCGGGTCATAGACGTAACCGCAGACGTCGCACACATACTTCTTCATGGTTGCACTCTCCTTTTCACTTGGTTGTGGATTCCGCCACACTGGCGAGCAACGCCCGCCCCAGTGCGGCTCCGCTTTCAAACGCTTTCTCCAGATCGGCTTCCGTCGGCATGTACTTGACCTGGAACATCGGAACCGGCTGCGGAATGTTCATCGCCTCCAGTTCGGCGGCGATCTGCTTGGCGCCCTCGCCGCTCCAGCCGAACGAGCCGAACGCAAGACCGAGCTTGTTCTTCGGCCGCAGCCCCTTGATGTAGGTCAGCACATCCGCCATCGCCGGGAACATCTGATTGTTCATCGTCGGCGCACCGAAGGCGAGCGCACCGGAACGCGCCACCTCGGTCATGATCGCGCTGCGGTCGTTCACCGCCAGATCCGCCACCTCGACCGTTACGCCGGTCGAACGGATTCCGTCGGCAATCGCATTCGCCAGTTTTTCCGTCGAATGCCACATTGTCGAATAGGCAACCAACGCCCGCGGCGCCGGCTTCTGCTCGGCGCAGTCGCGGTAGAGATCGAGGATCCAGCCGAGATTTTTCCGCCACAGCGGCCCGTGGTCCGGCGCGATGACCGCGATATCGAGATTCAGCCCCGGCAGCGCGTTCAGCAGATCGAGCACCTTCGCCGACTGCACGTTGAGAATGTTCGCGAAGTACTTGCGCCCCTCATAGTCGAGCACAAACTCCGGATACTCGTCCGCCCAGAGTTTGCTCCCGGCCAGATGCATGCCGAACGCATCCTGCGAAAAGAGCATCTTCGCCGTATCCAGATAGGTCACCATGCTGTCCGGCCAGTGAAGCATTTTGGTCTCAATAAAGGAGAAGGTCCCTTTACCGAGCTTCACGGATTCACCGGTCTTGACCACGGTAAGGTCGAGGTCCGCTCCGTAATAGGCCCGCAGAGCCTTTTCCCCGAGCGGGGAAGCGAACACCTTCTCCGGGTGAATCGCCTCAATCGCGGAGACGATCGCGCCGGAATGGTCCGGTTCGGCATGGTTCGAAATGATGTAGTCGATCTTCTCCGGATCGATCACCGAACGGATACGGGCGAGCATCTCATTGAAAAACGGCGCTTTGACCGTATCGATCAGCGTCACCTTCTCGTCGATCACCAGAAAAGCGTTGTAGGTCGAACCGCGACCGGTCTGATAGCCGTGAAAGTTCCGCACATTCCAGTCGACTGCGCCGACCCAGTAGACATTTTCGGCGATCTGTTCCGCCTTGAACACTTCCTTCATGATTCCTCCCTCAAAAAAACAGTACCGGGAACGGAATGTTCCCCGCCGCCGCAGCGGTGGTAAAATATAACGCCGGAATCTGTTGCTGACAACCGATTCCGGCGCAGAATCCGAATTTTTTTGCTTACTTTTTCCAGAGACCGTGCTTGTTGCAGTAAGCGCGGATCACCAGACCCGGCTGCATCGGCACGTAGAAGGCCGCCTGCGGCGCCTCTCCGGGACGAAGCTGGTAACGGTTCACGTACGAGCCGTTGATCACTTCGATCCACTCGATGTAGTGGTCCGGCTCCATCGGGTGGGGAATCTCACCGACTTTGACCAGAATGCCGTTCTCCTGGGCGCTCACGACCGGAACGTGCTTCTCCTTCGCTCCGTCGGTGGTGTTCTCCTTCATCAGGCGCATCGTCTGGCCGCAGCAGGACGGCGGGCAGGCACCCGCGTTGATCACTTCGACCTGAAGACCGCAGAGGTCGCACTTGTAGATTTCCATGGTTTGGGTGCTCATTTTTTCCTCCTCATTTGTTTTTGCAGTTGCGGCACACGCCGCAGAGTTCCAAGTAAAACGAATCACATCCGAGCGACGGCAACAGACTCCGGATGGCAGAATCCACCTCGCCGAGTTCACTGCCGGTCACATCGCTCACCGCGCCGCAAATTCGACAGCGCATGTGGTGATGCGGCGAAAGATCTCCGTCAAACCGTTTCTGCCGGCCGGCAGTCTCCAGTTTGCGGATCATCCCCGCCTGAGACATCTGCTCCAGATTCCGATACACCGTCCCGAGACTGATCTGCGGCATCCTCACGCGAAGTGCGGCGTAAAGTTCATCCGCGGTGGGATGACTCTTTACAGAACGCAACTCGGCCAGGATGGCGTCACGCTGTACGGTTTTGTTCATTGCTGAATCGGCTCCGAATTTCTGTTTTTAGTAATCATTCTATATAACAATATACTCCTGTCGGACCGGCTTTCAAGTTGTTTTTCCGGAAAGTTGTCAAATTTCCCGGATATGAGGGTTTGATTCCGGAAAGAATCCGGTTATATTACTCCTTACGAATACCGCAACATCAACCGCCGGAGACGGCAACCACCGGGGAGACGGGAAAATGATCCGGAGCGACGAAGCAAAGAGCCTCGAAACAGAACTCAACAGCAACGATGCCGCCATCCGGCGCCGGGCGGTGGATAAATTCGCCGAACTCTGCCGGAACGGCGAAATCGAGTGCACTCCGGAAAATTTTGACCACAACATGCACTGCCACACCTGCTATTCCTATAACGGGTATGGCTACTCCCCGAGCTACATCGCCTGCCTGGCCAAAAGGAACGGCTGGTTCGCCGCCGGCATCGTCGACTTCGACGTGCTTGACGCGCTCGATGAATTTCTCTCCGCCGCGGCAAAACTGAACGTCCGCGCCTCCGGCGGCGTCGAAAGCCGGGCATTCATTCAGGAACTCGCCCATGAAGAGATCAACTCTCCCGGCGAACCCGGAATCGCCTACCACCTTGGTCTGGGCTTCTCGGTCTCCGACGTGCCGCCCTCACAGCAACTGTTTCTGCTCGAAATGCGGCGGCAGGCGCACCGCCGGACCCGCGGAATCGCCGCGCTGGTCAACGATTTTCTCGCCCCGGCCGGACTCGATTTCACCGCCGACGCCGTGCGGCTGACCCCCAATGCCAACGTCACCGAGCGGCACCTCTGCCAGGCCTACCGCGAAAAAGCAGAAAAACTTTTCCCGACCTCCGAGGCGCGCTCGGCATTCTGGGCCGCCAAGCTGGGGGTTTCGCCGGAAAAGGCGGCCATGCTGATCGATACTCCGGTCGAACTTGAGGCGGCCATCCGGTCGAAGACCATGAAAAAGGGCGGCGCCGGCTACGTTGCCCCCGACCCGAAGAGCTTTCCGCCCATCGACCGGATGAACACCTTCATCGCCGCCAGTGGCGCGATTCCGACGATCGCCTGGCTGAACGGCTTCTCTTCCGGCGAGAGCGACCCGGGGCAGCTGCTCGATCTCCACATTGCCAAGGGGGCGGCGATGCTCAACATCGTCCCCGACCGCAACTGGAACGTCTCCGACCCGGAAAAACAGAAAAAACTTATCCACGAGCTCGATCGAATCATCGCCGCCTGCAAGGAACGGAATCTGCCGGTGGTCGCCGGTACCGAAATGAACGCCCCCGGCCAGAAACTGGTCGATGATTTCGGCCATCCCGCCCTCGCCCGCCATCTCGAACTCTTCGTGGACGGCGCGGCGCTGCTCTCGGCCCATACGCTGCTCGGCCGCCTCGGCCGCGGCTACCTGAGCGAATGGGCGAAGAACAGCTTTGCCGACACGGCGGCGAAAAATCAATTCTTCGCCCGCTTCGGGCGGCTGGTCACGCCGGAAAAATTCCGTTCGCTCCGCACCTGGCCGGGATCACCGGCAGAGATGCTCGCTCTCGCCGATAAACTGTGACGGAAAAATACGGAACCCGCGGCGCGTCCGCGCATACCACCGGTCGACGGAAAAGTCAAGCCGATATTCGTATTTTTTTTATGAAAAAGATCGTCGCATCGATTTGAATTCTTGCAGACGCAGGGCTAAATTGTGTAATGTTGTGCCCCGGGCGAACCGGAGCAGGGTTGTTAATAAGTTGTTGATAAGTTGTGCATCGAAGATTGTTTTCGGCGTAACTTTCGAAAATACGCAATATTATCGAAAATTACGACCAAAATGACCCGACACTGTCGGTATCGCCGTCTCGATCCGCGTGCGATTTTGAGCGTAAAATCGTTCAAAAGGCCGCATTTTCAAAGAGATGGAAGCGATGGGGGCCGGAGGGGGAAAAATACGGCAAATTCGTCATAAATGGCTGAATTCTCCGCAAGATGCAAAAGATGTTAACAACTTGAGCCGCACGTCGCGAAGGCGTGCAGAGAATCCGGGAGTTTTTCGGAAAAGGGGAAAGCCGGCATATGCCGGCGGTTGAGTCGATTTCAAAACCCGGCCGGCGAAACAGAACGACGGTTTTTGAAATGGACTCAGCAGAAACGGGTGAACAGAGGATGAACGCAACTACATTGAGCGCGGCAGATGTCTGGACCGTGGCCGCGGACCGCCTGAAACAGAAGAATGAACTGCTCTATCGGCAGTGGTTTCAAAATATGACGCCGCTCCGCCTGGAGGAGGACACTCTGACGCTCGGCGTTTCCGACGACTTCTTCGCCAGCATCATCACAGACGAATATGACGATCTGATGACCGAAGCGCTCCAGGGAATCGCCCAGGGAGATTTCCACTACCAGCTGGAACCGGGCCATGTA
>NZ_DBEXAY010000225.1:0-9424 GCF_048170485.1 Victivallis sp.
AATGACGCAGCGGTTAGGTTATGAATATAGGACTATCCTGAAAAATCAAAGCTTTTTTCGAGAAAGGGCTTCTTTTATGAGACAGCAGCGTTTCACTCTCGTCGAACTCCTCGTGGTGATCGGCATCATCGCCGTCCTCGCCGGACTCCTGATGCCGGCGCTGAACCGGGCGCGGATCTCCGCCCGTACCGCCGAATGCCTCAGCAATCAGCGGCAGGTGAGTCAGTTCATCAAACAGTCGATGAACGACAATGACCAGCATTTCATGTCGTATAATACCACGGTGAAGTTGAATGTGACCAAGGCGGAAAAGATGCAGTGGGGGGCTTACCTGAAAGATAAAAACTATATTCAGGATGTGGCGGTGATGCGCTGTCCCTCCTTTGAATATACTGCAAATAAAGATATTGCTGATCAGCTTTCGCAAATTTATGGTGCGGCCTTTACCACCTCCTCTACAGAAACGAAAGGTTTTGATTTCCGTGGAACCACGCTTTTGACCTATAAAGATGGTTCTACTGAAGATGAAGATGATTCTACTGCTACTTTAATTGCTCCTAACGTGCTGGCGCTCGGGGGCTGTTGCGGTGCTGGCGGCAAAGGTGGTACGGATCTTCTCGCCAGCCCGCTGATGAGATTCGATGAAGCTTCCACCGAAACAACAATCGGCAATCCGGTGAAAATTCATGGTGATTTCGTCAACCTCTTCTTTCTTGACGGTCACTGCGAATCGCTGAACAAAGAGGGAACGGAGGGAAGATACTATCCCGCTGACGATAAGGCTGACAAGATTGCCGCGCAAGCGTGGCTTGACCCGGATACGAAATGACAGAACTTGTTTTGAGGAGGATACCATCATGGCTGGTGTGAAACTTTACAATAAAACCGGCGACGAAAAGGCGGTTCGGACACAGGAGGCGATTGAGAAGAAGTTCGGCTTCATCCCGGAAGTGTTTCAGGCGATGGGGCGGAACGGCGACTTCCTCCAGGCGGCGATGCACATCGCCGACATCGCCGGGCAGGGGCTTGATGCGAAGACCCGGGAACTCATCATCATCGCAGTCAGTGCGGTCAACGGCTGTGCCTACTGTCTGGACGCCCACCGCTCCGCGGCGCTCGCCGCCGGCGTCACCGACGAGGAGATCACCGCCGCAATCGAGGTCGCCGCGTCGATCAGCCTTTATAACAACTTCAACAAGGCGATCAGCCTCAATTCCGACCTCAAGACCCGCTGAGCGCGGCGAAAGGGAATCAATACGGGCGTTTCCGGGAAATTCCGGGAGCGCCCGTTATATTTTGATCTGGTTTCTCACCCCTCTTCTTCCCGGGGGCGCAGTTGTGTCGGAGTGGTGCTTGACCGGGGGAGCCGTGTGATGCCGTCAGCCGAGATGCTGGCCGCAGTCCACCCGGAGGATCTCGCCGGTGATCGAATCGTTGCGGCAGAGGAAGAGGACCGCTTCAGCGAGGTCGCTAAGCTCCACCTTGCGCCGGAGCGGCAGGGTGGGGAGTGTCTTCTCCATCTTCGAATGCTCCAGCCCGACCGGCGGCAGGACCGGACCGGGGGCGACGGCGTTGAAACGGAGATTCCGGGGGCCGAGTTCGCGGGCGAGTTCCAGCGTCGCCTCCGCCAGCGCCCGGCGGGAGAGCGAGTAGCCGCCGCCGCGCGGCGAAATTCCGGAAATCTCCTGATCGAGCAGGTTGACCACCACCCCTTCAGGTAGATCGTGCTGTGTGGCAAACGCCTTCATGAGCGCGAGCGGACTCCAGAAGTTCACCTCGAAGTGTTCGCGGTCGAGCGCTTCCGGCGCGTCGGCAAGCGAAGCGAGGCGGTACATCGAGGCGTTGTTGATGAGAATATCCACCCGCCCCGCTTCGGAGAAGAGGCGGAGCGCTTCGCCCGGGCGCGCGAGGTCCGCCTGCAGCACCCGGTGGCGCGCCGCACCGCCGGGGAGCGTGTTTACCAGCGCTTCGGCTTCGGCGCGGGAGTTCCGGCAGTGCAGCAGGAGCCGCGCTCCCGCCGCGGCGAAGGCGCGGGCAAGTTCCGCCCCCACCCGCCGGGCACCGCCGGTAATCAGTACAAATTTCTCTTCAATCCGCATATTTTCCCCCGATCTCTTTTGAAAAACAGCATTCAGCATATTATATTCCATGGTGCCCCTGAAAGCAAACAGCAAAAAGAAGGTTTGTCATGAAAACGTTCCGTTTCCGTTTTACTCTCGTGGAGGTCCTCGCCGTGGTGGCGCTGGTCAGCCTGCTCGCTGCCATCGGCTTCGGCGCCTACAGCTACGCGATGAACGCCTCGCGCGAATCCAACACCAAAGCGCTGCTCAAGCGCATCGAAGCGGGGTTGGAGAGCTGCCGCACCAAATTCGGATACTACCCGGCGAGCACTTCGTTCACCGCCATTTCGCTCACTTTGAAAAGGGATACTTCGCTTGTTTCGGCAATTCAGTTTGGTACCGATGCGATGTCGTCGGATTATGAGAAGGAGTTTCTTCGGGTTGTCGATGAGGAGTCTTTGAAGAAGAATATGATAAAAACTCTGAATGCATCATCGGAGACTACGACTGAAATGTCTTTCGATCTGGAAGACAGCTGGGGTGGGAAAATTTATTACCGGTATCCCGGCCAGATCAACAAGGGGGGATTCGATTTGATCGCTCCCGGTGCGGACGGGAAGTTCGGTAAAAACAACGCAACTAGTCCGGCTTCGGACAGGAGTGACTACTATTCCGACAACGAGAAGATCTGCGACGACATCACGAACTTCTGACGGTAAAAAAATGCCCGACCTTGAAGGCCGGGCATTTTTCATTCGAAGAGGTAGTACTGCGTATCCTCGAACTCGCTCTGATCCATCTCCATGTTGCGCGAGGAGAAGGGAATCAGCAGGATGGTCCAGTTGATGAACTCCGACATATTGCTTACTCCGTCGATCGTGCGCACCGGTTTCCGGCTGGGGGTATCCAGCACCGTCAAGCTGAATTTCCCGTATCCGCGTCGGGTCACCCGTTTGAAGATGGCGATTTCCGGAATGGCGAAGCTGAGGTCGGTGTTCGGCAGCGGAATCGGCAGCTCCGGCGTGCCGATCAGCACCTGGCTCGACGAGGTCGCCAGCGTGCCGGAAATCAGTTGCATCGTGTAGGCGGCCTCCTTCTCCTCCTTGACGACGATGGCGCCCGCCTTGGCAAGGTACAGTTCGAAACAGCCCTGCACATAATTCTTATCCACCTGCGGCGCGAGGTTGGAGTAGTCGGCGAACACCTTGGCATCCCGGTACATGCTGAAATCGATCTGATACATGCACCGCTCGACGGCGGAGGAGATCAGCAGCTGCTCAACGATGTTGCGGCTGGTATTGGTGATCGTCGGGGTGGAGCAGCCGGCGTGCAGCAGCAGAAAGCCTGTGGCCGCCGCCAGCAGGAGGGCAAAGGGCAATCTTCTGCATTTGTCGCTGTTGTTTCGACGAAGAATCAATCTTCCTTCTCCCGGTTTTTCAGCCGCTCGACGTCCTGGCGGGCGAATTCGATCACCTGGTCGAAACGGGCCGCATTGCTGGAATCCGCCTCGACCAGCGTCTGATGCGCTTCGGTGACGGTTTCGGCGGTGGTCAGCATGTCGTTGCGGGTGGCATTGCCGTCGCTGGCGGACCACTGCGGCGCGTCGGGGTCGCTCCCTTCGGTAAAGGTGAAGAGCTTGCTCACACCGAGATCGCGGAGCAGTTTTTTCAGGGTATCGTTCGCGTTGAGCAGCTCCACCGTCGCATTGCAGCGGCGGGATTTCAGGCCGATCATGGAGAGCACCCCCATGAAGGTGCTGTCCATCGCGACACAATCGCCGAGGTCGATCCGGAAGCATCGGAATTCATTGGACGACTTCGCCAGTTCGCGCAGCGGAACCGCATATTCGAAGTTGGCGCGGCCTGCGACCTTGACCGAAAAAACTCCATCGTGATGGGAGATGAGAAGATCGGATTCTTTCATCGGGCGAGCTCCTTTCCGGTTCCTGAATTACTTGCTCTGAAGGACCGCTTTGATCCGGCGCACGCCGCGGCTGGAACTCTCCTCCTTGAGGATTTTGAAGTGCCCCAGTTCGCCGGTATGCGATGCGTGCGGTCCGCCGCAGATCTCCTTGCTGACGTCGCCCATCGTGTAGACTTTGACCCGGGCGTCGTATTTGTTTTCAAACAGACCCATCGCTCCGCTGTTTTTCGCCTCTTCGATGGTCATCTCTTCGCAGACGACCGGCAGATCGCGGTCGATCGCCTCGTTGACCAGCTTCTCCACCTCGGCGAGCTGTTCCGGAGTCATCTTCTGCTCGTGAGAGAAGTCGAAGCGGAGCCGTTCGGCGGTGATGTTGGAGCCGCGCTGTTCGACATGGGGGCCGAGCACTTTGCGCAACGCCGCCTGCAGCAGGTGGGTCGCAGTGTGGAGCCGGGCGGTTTCAACCGAACTGTCGGCGAGTCCGCCTTTGAACTTCTGCTCGGCGCCGGCTCTTGAGAGCTCCTGATGCTTCGCGAAGGCGGCGTCGTAACCGGCGCGGTCGACCTCGAATCCCTTCTCCTTCGCCATTTCGACGGTAAGTTCGATCGGGAAGCCGTAGGTTTCGTAGAGGTTGAAGGCGTTCTTGCCGGAGATCACCTTTTTGGTGATGTGCGCCGGCACGCGGTCGATCAGCTTCTGGAACTCGTGGGTTCCCTTCTCCAGCGTGACGGCGAACTGCTTCTCCTCGCGGTTGAGCTCTTCGCAGATGACCGCCTTCTGGCGGCGCAGTTCCGGATAGATGTCGCCGAACTCCTCGATGACCGCCTCGGCGATCTTCGCGGTGAAGTTTTCGGTGATGCCGAGCTTGCGTCCTTCGCGGATGGCGCGGCGGATCAGGCGGCGCAGCACGTAGGGCTGGTCCACCTTGCCCGGGGTGATGCCGTCGGCGAGGATGAAGGTCGCGGCGCGGAGGTGGTCGGCGATGATGCGCTCCGAAGGTGTGCGGGGGCCGGAGACCGGCTCGGTTCCGCGGATTTCGTCGAGCTTCGCGAAAATCGGCGCGAAAATCTCCGTCTCGTAGCAGCTGGTCTTGCCCTGCAGAATGGCGGTGACCCGTTCGAGGCCCATGCCGGTGTCGACGTTGCGCTGGGCGAGCGGCTCGAACTTGCCGTCGGCGGTTTTGTTGTACTCCATGAAGACGTCGTTCCAGATTTCAACCCAGCGCTTGTCGGCCGGATCGAACTTTTCCGGCGGCGGCAGCTCGCCGGTCCAGTAGAACATCTCGGTATCCGGGCCGCAGGGGCCGGTGATGCCGGCGGGACCCCACCAGTTGTCCTTTTTCCCGAGTTTGGCGATCCGTTCGGCCGGGATGCCGAGGGAGTTCCAGAGTTTCCAGGCGGTTTCGTCGAAGGGGGCGTCGTCGTCGCCGGCGAAGACGCTCACCGCGAGCCGCTCGACCGGGATGTTGAGGTTCTCTTTGCCGGTCAGGAATTCAAAGCTGAAACGGATCGCCTCCTCCTTGAAGTAGTCGCCGAGCGACCAGTTGCCGAGCATTTCGAAGAAGGTGAGGTGGACGGCGTCGCCGACCTCGTCGATGTCGCCGGTGCGGATGCACTTCTGGAAGTCGGTCAGCCGTTTCCCGGCGGGATGTTTTGCGCCCTGCAGATAGGGGACGAGCGGATGCATTCCGGCGGTGGTGAAGAGGCAGGTCGGATCGTTTTCCGGAATCACCGGCGCGCTCTGAATTTCCTGATGGCCCTTCGACTTGAAAAACTCGATGTATTTACGGCGGATGTCAGCTTCTTTCATGGGGAATTTTCCAGTATCTTTCTATGTTTCGCAGTATGTGAAAAATCATTCCAGATAAATTACTCCTGATTGTGGAAAATTCAAGTTGCAACCGGCGTTGTCGGCTTGACTTTTCCATTTTTCACGCGATGGTGAAGCTTGACGGCGCGATGCCGCGGGATGGCAGGAAGCCGCGCGGCAGGAAGGACTCCGCGCGGCTTTTCGCAGTTTGCCGGTGTGCTGATGTTTGTCGCGTCGGGCTGCTGCTGTCCGACGAGCTGCCCGGCACAGCCCCCCCTGACGCGTCATGCGGAATTGACGAATTCTGCCGCACGGGGAACTGTTCCCCATGCGGCTTTTCCAGAGAGAATGGTCTTGTCACCTGTTGCTTTCCGGAATTATAGATATTTTTCCAACCTCTGATTGAATGCAGCAAGGGGTTTAACGTGTCAGATGGTATACCATCGTACCGCCGGAGAACGCTCCCGGATCGGCCGTAAAGTGGAAAAATCCGCCTTTTTTCCGAGTTACAGCAACTGTTCCTGCTGACGTGCCGTCAAGTTTCAACGCGGTCAGCGTAACAGGGGCATCCCCCTCAAGTTTCAAGGTGATTTCCACCGGGTCTCGCCGCAGCAGCAGGGGGAATGTTCCCCGGTTTTCCAGCAGGTGTAATCCGGAATCGCCGAACTTCATCCTCTGGCTGAGTACATTCGTCATGTGGAAAATCAGGATGCTGGAACTTCTGCCGAGAGGAACACCGTCCAGGCTGCTTACGGAGACGGTCTGCGGAACTGTCGCTCCTGTAACTGTCAAGCGTCCGGCAGAAAGTTTGCCTGCCGGCAGTGTTACCGATTCCGAACGCGGAGAAACTAGAGTCAATGTCTTTGCGGATACATTCAATTGAAGTTCTCCTGTGGAGCTTGTTGCGATTCCTCTGGTGAGGAGGGTATGCCGTAACTTCTCTACGGCTGGATCTGGCAATGGGGCTTCTGCCGCTGCCTGTTTCAGAGATAATTGCTTCACTCCTGCTGTTGCCCGGTTGCCGACAACCGTTCCGATTCGAGTGATAAGTCCAAGCTGTTCGAAGGAACGTGGGTACAGCAGCGGCTGATCTGTGTCCCAGAGATTTTTCGGTACCGGATAGGCATATGCTGCCTGGGCCGGACTTATGTCTCCGCGCCGAAAAAGAAACATTGTCAAACGGTCGGAGAGTTGCCCCAATGGTTCGTGGGCGATATCAAAAATGCTGAAATCCACTAACTTATCCACGTTGCGGGAGGAATGACTCCAGGCAAAATGATAGAGGGCGTCCCAGTCCTGCAGTGCGGCGTATCCCCCGATCAAGGGGCCGCCTTCGGCACGATAACGGTTGGGTGGACAAAACTTGTATTCTGTGATACTGAAAGGCTTGCCGAAAAGTCTCGGAGCCAAAAGCTGCAGCGGAACTTCATCCCCGTACGAACCAATTGCGGAACGCTGACGGAACAGCATCGGCAGCCCCCAATCGTTTTCCGGGAAGGCGGGATGGTCATGGTACTTGTGATCATCCACCGCATCAAGATCATCCCGAAGCAGCGCAAGAGGTACCTTGTTGTGCATATTCACATCGGTGCATAGTGTCTTCATCCCGAGTTCCTCGCGAAGAAATCTTGCCTGTTCAAGGATGCTGCGGTGCTGACAGTCATAGAGAAATTCCTGAAAGCGGCGGTTGGAAATATCGGCGGATTCAATTGGCTCATCGGGATGTTGTTTTGCCATCCACCCGGGAAATTTTTCCTGATACAGTTTCGCAATTTCCGGCGCTTTGTCCCAAACCGTATAGAGATTGTTTTCATTCGTAAAACTGACTAGATAGAATGCAGGATCTTCCGCCCAGGTCATCCCGGTGTAAGGGTTTCGGTGAGTGAACCAGTTACGGGCAAAACGCTCCCAGTTGCGCCTGGCGGCTTTTGAAATCGGCAATAACGCCTTCATCTGAAAAAAAGAGTTGCCGGGAACTTTTTCCGGAATCTTCTCCGCAGGCTTCAACTTTCGGCTTACGTAAACATCGGTGGTGATGTAAAGCCCTCTTTTTTTCAGCGCGGCAAACAAATATTCAAGTTTGTCGAGCTGTTCCAGATCAAGCTCGGTGCTATCAGGAGAATTCTTTTTCACCAGCTGATTGTCCTGATGATGCAGGCGAACGGCATTATACCCCATGCGCGCCAGCCGTTCCGCCAGTGCATCCGCAGACTCTTTTGAAAGAAAGTTAGCAGAGAAACAGAGGTTGACTCCGACAAATTTGATCCGCCTGTCCGGTGCATTTGCAAAGGAGAAGTGCCCGTCGGGGGCAACAACAACCCGACCGTATTTGCCAGCCGGCGCATCAAGCATTCCGGAAAAATCCAGCGGGGTTCCCGGAACTATATCGTGTGGCGCATCAAGGGGAATCCACTCCTTTCCTGCCATGATATAAGTAGGAAGTGTCTCTGCGGCAAGAAGCAGCGGAGCCTCTCCAAGTGTCGCGGCAACCACCATCCACAACGAAGAGGATTTCCTCATCCGAAAGGTCAGTTTTATCGGATCGTTTCGGCGAAGTTTGAACTGTGAGGCATATAATCCGACATAGCTTGAGCGGTTTTCCGCATTCCATATCATTACCGCGTTGTCGAGGTGAACCGGCATCCACCAGTTGCCGATGTCACGCCCATGACGAATCTCGATGGATTCTTTTGAACCGTTACGGTAAAAAACTTCAATTTCACCCAGCGTCCCTGCTGTCGGCCATCCGGCGGCATGCAGCAGATAGAGGTGGGAACCAGTCGTTTCTACCTCAACGGAACGCTCTTTGTCAAATGTACGTCCCAGTACCAACGCTGACCGTCCGCCGTTTTTTGCCGGATCCAGAATTTCAAATGCGCTTCCTCCTGCTGGCAGGCGTCCGGGTTTGAGCATTCTAAGATCATTTTCCTTTCCCTGATCTGTCCAGCCGCCTTTTCCGTCACCTGCGACCTCGTCGGCAAAACCGAGATTAACCACCTCCGATAGATCGATCGGATGGCTTATCGGCTGAATTAACGAAAATCGAAATTTCAATGATGAAACGTTCAGTGTTCCCTGAGCTGGGTTGAAATAAAGCCGAATTGAAAACGTCGGATCGTCAAACTTCCGATTATCCTGCACTTTGAGAGTAAGATCTCCTGTCAGCTGAAGGACGGAGCCGGAATCAAGGGGAATCAAGACTTTTTTTACCCGTGCAGTAAGAGGAAACTGTTTTTTACCGTCAAATTCAGCAGGGAGAGAGCGGGTTTCCCCGTCTAGTAGAAGACTCCTGGACTTGGCTGGCAGATTGAACTGCAACATGATTCCGAGTGTCACCCAGGGGTTCGGACAAGTGAGCTTCGCCTGATATTCGACCTGATTATCTGCAATAGGAGTGACGGTTTCGTGGATCTTTCCCCCTCCGAATTTCCCGCTTATGGTGACGGTTCCGTTATTCTCTCTCTGAGTGATATCAGAAATGTCACGTTGTCCGGTCTGAACGAATCCCGCACCGAAATGCAGAATTTTAGCATTCAGAGATTCGATCTGCAGAGTTCCGTCACGTTTGATTGTGAGCCAGGAAGGCAGCTCCAACGCGAAAAGAGTGGAACTGACTAACAGAGAGAACAACA
>NZ_DBEXAY010000226.1:0-26020 GCF_048170485.1 Victivallis sp.
CATCTTGAGCGGTTCGGCGTGCCGGGCAAGACGCTGATCGGTTCGGACTCCCACACCCCCACCGGCGGCGGCATCGGCATGATGGCCATCGGCGCCGGCGGTCTCGACGTCGCGCTTGCGATGGCGGGCAAACCCTTCCGCATCCCCTATCCGAAGGTGATCGGCGTCAAGCTCACCAACCGCCTCGCCCCGTGGTGCGCGGCCAAGGATGTGATTCTGACCATGCTTTCGATCCTGACCACCAAGGGGAACGTCGGCTCCATCGTCGAATACTTCGGCCCCGGCGTGGCGACCCTTTCGGTGCCGCAGCGGGCAACCATCACCAACATGGGCGCCGAACTCGGCGTCACCACCAGCGTCTTCCCCTCCGACGAATCGACGAAGCGCTTCCTCGAAGCGCAGGGGCGCGGCGACGCCTTTTCTCCGCTCGCGGCCGATGAGGACGCCGAATACGATCAGCTGATCGAAATCGATCTGGCGAAGGTGGTTCCGCTGGCGGCCTGCCCCTCCAGTCCGGACAACGTCAAGCCGATCTCCGAACTTGCCGGAATCCAGGTCGGGCAGGTGATCATCGGTTCGTGCACCAATTCAAGCTACCGCGATCTCGCGATGGTGGCGCAGGTGCTCAAGGGCCGCCGGGTCAGCCCGAACCTCACCCTCGCCATCGCCCCCGGCAGCCGTCAGGTGCTGGAGATGCTCTCGCGCAACGGCATGCTCGCCGACATCATCGGCGCCGGCGCCCGCATCCTCGAAACCGGCTGCGGCCCCTGCATCGGTCAGGGCCAGAGCCCGGCCGACGACACCGTGAGCGTGCGCACCTTCAACCGCAACTTCGCCGGGCGGACCGGCACCAAGGGCGATCAGGCCTATCTGGTCAGCCCGGAAACCGCCGTGGCGGTCGCACTCACCGGCGCCTTCACCGATCCGCGGGAACTTGGCATTGAATACCCCGAAGTGGCTGAGCCGGAGAAGTTCCTCATCAACGACAACATGATCCAGCTCCCCACCGGAAAGGGGGAAATCATCCGCAAGCGCACGATCGGCGAGCCGCCGATGAACAAGCCGCTTCCGGACAGTCTCGACGGCGTGGTGGTCATCAAGGTCGGTGACAAGATCACCACCGACCATATCATGCCGGCGGGCGTCCACCTCAAGCTGCGGAGCAACATCCCGGCCTACTCCAAGGTGGTTTTTGAGTGCTTCACCGAACCGGGCAAACCCTCCTTCGCCGAACGGGCCGCCGCGGTCCGCGACGCCGGAAAGGCGGGCGTGATCGTCGGCCGCGACAGCTACGGCCAGGGATCCAGCCGGGAACACGCCGCCATCTGCCCGATGTACCTCGGCGTCAAGGTGGTGGCCGCGCTGGCCATCGAGCGCATTCACAGCGCCAACCTGGTCAACTTCGGCATTCTGCCGCTCCTCTTCGTCAATCCGGCGGATTACGACGAGATCAGCGAAAAGGATTCACTCAAGTTCGACGGCATCCGGGAACAGCTCACCGCCGGCGGCGAAATCAAAGGGACGCTGGTCAAGGCGGATGGCACCATCCGGGAAATCCGTTTCCGCCACAAACTTTCCGACGAGGACATCCGCATGATCCTCGCCGGCGGGATGCTCAATCTGTGACGGCCGACCGGATTCCGGAAGCGTGGCGTTCGTTTCTCGGCGAACGCCTCGACCAGAACCAGCTCGACCGGATTCTGGAGCAATTGGAGGAGGAACGCCGTTCCTGCGAGGTGTTTCCCCCGCCGGGGAAGGTGTTCCACGCCCTTGCGCTCACTCCGCCCGATGCGGTGCGGGTGGTGCTGATCGGGCAGGATCCCTACCACGAGGAGGGGCAGGCCGAAGGGCTCGCCTTCTCAGTGCCCGAAGGGGTGAAGTTCCCGCCGAGTCTGCGCAACATCTTCAAGGAGTTCGCCGCCGATCTCGGCAGTACCGTTCCGAACTCCGGTTCGCTCCACGCCTGGGCGGAGGCGGGGGTGCTGCTGCTCAACAGCGTCCTGACCGTCCGGGCGCACGCGGCGGGCAGTCACCGCAAACTTCACTGGGAGAAATTCACCGATTCGATCATCGCCGCCCTGAGCGAAAAACGTTCCGGTCTGGTCTTCATCCTCTGGGGGAATTACGCCATCGGCAAGCGCCCGCTGATCGACGAAACGAAGCATCACGTGATCGCCGGGGTGCATCCGTCGCCGCTTTCGGCCCATCGCGGTTTTTTCGGCAGCCGCCCCTTCTCGGAAACGGAACAATTCCTCCCGGGGTGGCGCTGGCCGCGGCTGTGACAGCGGCAGGAGATCCACTCCCGGTTTAAAGAAAAACAAAACGAATCTGTATCGCTGAGAAAAGGCCATCCATGAATCCCGACAGAAAAAAAGCGCAGTTCCGTCCGTGCATCGACCTGCACGACGGCAAGGTCAAACAGATCGTCGGCAGCACGCTTTCCGACTCCGGGGAGGGGTTGAAAACCAACTTCGTCGCCGACCGCAGTCCGGCCTGGTTCGCCGGACTTTACCGGAAAGACAACCTCCGCGGCGGACACGTCATCAAACTCGGCCCCGGCAACGACGAAGCGGCGAAGGAGGCATTGGCCGCGTGGCCCGGCGGCCTGCAGATCGGCGGCGGCATCACGGCGGAAAACGCCGCCATGTGGCTCGACGCCGGCGCGGCGCAGGTGATCGTAACCAGCTACATCTTCCGCGACGGAGTCCTCTACATGGATTGTCTGAAGAAGCTTTTTCAGATCACCGGGCGCGACCGGCTGACGCTCGATCTGAGCTGCCGCCGCGGCCGTGACGGCGCCTTTTACATCGTCACCGACCGCTGGCAGAAGTTCACATCGCTCCGGGTGGAGGCCGAAACGCTCCGCCTTCTGGCGGACTACTGCACCGAATTTCTGATCCACGCGGTGGACGTCGAAGGGAAACAATCCGGCATCGACCGGGAACTGGTCCGCCTCCTGGCGGAATCCTCGCCGATCGACTGCGTCTACGCCGGCGGCATCTCCACGCTGGCGGAAATCGACGACATCGAAGCGCTCGGCGGCGGAAAGGTGCACTACACCGTCGGTTCCGCATTGGATCTCTTCGGCGGAAAGCTCAAATACGCCGACATTCTCCGCCGCTGACCGGAAACACTACGCCCGGGGAGGCAGAGTTTCCAGCAACCGCTTCACCCGTTCAAAATCCTCGCGGAGGAAGGTGTCCTCCTTCTCACGGGTCGCGATGGAGGAGGAGAGTTCCGGCAGAAGCGCTCCCAGGCGGCGCAGTGTCCCGCAATTCCGTTCGGAAAGCGCGAGCATGGTCAAGGCGTAATAGGCGAAATTCCGCTCCTCCGGAGTGCCGAGAGCGGCGGAATGAACCAGAAGTGCGACGCTCTTTTCCGGCAGGACACAGCCGTTCTGATCGAGCAGGGCGGCGCATTGGCGGGCGTTTGCCGCATCCGGCGGCAGAAGTCCGGGCCGCACACGGCAGATCCACTCCAGCGTCATCCGTTCCGGAGCAACCTTGACGCCGCCGGAAAGCCACTCCGCAACCGCGGCCGGATTGTAATCGTAAAAGAGATTCTCCAGCAGAAGCGCCTCCGCCGGTTGAACGGAGAGTTTCTTCGCCCGCTCCACCTCCTGCTGAAGCAGTGGAATCCGCTTTTCCGCCTCCTCGATCTTCCGTTTGATCCGCGCATGAATCCGCAGATTGGGATCCTCCGGCGGACTCTTCGGAATCTGGATTTCAGGCGGCGGAAGCGGCACCACGGCAACGACGACCAGCAATCCGGCCAGCAACAGCATCCATTTGCCGCGCTTCTTTGCAGATTCATCCGGAACTATCTTATGATAAAGATCTTTTATCTTCCGCCACTTTTCCGTTATTTTTCCGGCAATTTCCCGGTACTTTTCCGTTTTCCGCCCGGCCGGGGCGCTGTTTTCCCCGTAGATCAGGCGGCGCAGTTCGCCACTCAATTCGGCCGCGCTCTGCGGACGATCCTCCGGATTTCTGCTCATCATGCGCATCACCAGCGCGGCAACCTCCGGCGGAATCTGCGGATTGACGCTGCGCGGGTCCGGCGTCGGCGCATTCAGCACCTGCCGCACCATTTCAATCGGCGTCCGCCCCTTGAAGGGAAGTTCGCCGGTGAGAATTTCAAACAGCGTAGCCCCGAGGCTGTAGATGTCGCTGCGGGCATCGACCCGGCTGGAATCGGCGCACTGTTCCGGCGAGGCGTAGGCCGGTGTTCCGATCAACCGGCGGCGGCCGGAGCCGTCTTCCGCGGAGTCACTGCAGCGGGCGATGCCGAGATCGGCGAGCTTGATATCGCCGGAACCGGTCACCATGATGTTTTCCGGCTTGATGTCCCGGTGGACGATTCCCAGCCCGGCGGCGGACTCCAGCGCTTCCGAGACCCGCAGTGCGATCACCAGCGCCCACTCCCAGTCGATCACCTCGTGGCGGTCGATCATCTGCTGAACCGTTCCGCCGTCGATGTACTCCATCACCAGCATGCAGACGCCGGTCGCTTCGTCGATTCCGGCGTCGATAACTGAAATGACCGAAGGATGGTTGATCCGGCAGGCGACTCTCCCCTCCCGAAGGAACTCCTCCGCAAAATCCGGCTTCTTCTCCATCACCGACGGAAGCAGTACCTTGATCGCCACCGAGCGGCCGGAAACGGTCGAAACCGCCAGATAGACCTCCCCCATGCCGCCGCGGCCGAGGAACCCTTCCACCCGGTACTCCCCCAGTCGCGCCCCTTTTTGAAACATGGCATCCGGCGGAATGTTCATGGCTACTTCTCCCCTTTCGGCCGGTTCATCATCCAGGCGTTGCGCAGATGAGTCAGCCGCTCCAGCTCCGCGTTGAGCCGGTCCAGCTCCGTTCGGAGTTTGCTGTTTTCCGCCGAGAGACGAAACGCCGGCAGTTCCCCCGCCGGAGCGGCAGCGGACCGCTCCACCAGGCGGATCAAAACCGTGAACAGCAACAGCAGAATCAGGAGGACAATCCCCAGCCCGGAGCGGCCGAAATGAAACAGTCTCCGACCCGGTTTCGCCGAAGGTGCGGCGAAATCGCCTTTTCGCCTCTCCACCGGCGGCGGAGGCAGGGGAATGCGCTCTTTCGGCATCGTCCGTTTCGGCGCCTGACAGAGGGCGCGCACATCGGCCGGAGCCAGCCGCGACAACAGCATCTTCAGCTCGGAATTCAGCTCCGCGGCGCACTGAAAGGCGGTCACAGGCTCGCGGGAAAGCAGCCGCATGATGACGACGGCCAGCGGACCGGGAAATTCGGGCCGCCACCGGCGGGGATCGGTTCCGTCGCTCCCCTCTTCCGGAGCGGGTTTCCGCCCGGTCACCATCTCATAGGCGATCCGCCCGAGCGCGAAGAGGTCGCCGCCTCCCCCGGAAAGCGCTTCGGTGGAAAGGGCGAAGTTTCTCTCTTCCGGAGCAATATCCAGCCCATCCAGTTCGATCTGACCGAAATCTTCTGTAAAGACGATCTTCTCCGCCGTGAGCCGCCCGTGACGGAGCCCCGCCTCCTCCAGAGCGGCAAGGCCGCCGGACGCCGCCAGCAGCACCGTCAACGCCTCCTCGCCGGTCAGCATCCCGTAATTGTCGAGATCCCGGAGCGATTTCGGCGCGACATTCTCGTAGACGGCGTAGAAGAGCTTGTGTTTCTCGTCGAATCCGGTCTCCAGCGGCCGGTAGAGAAACGGGCTGGAAAGGGCGCACACCGCACGCAGCCGGCTGGAAAGTTCGCGGATGAACTCCGGAGAGCTCCGGCGCTCCGACACCGCCTTGAGCCGGCGGCGCACATCCAGCTGGGGATGGCGGACGTCGAACAGATAGAAGCCGTCTTCCGGCAGCCCCTCCTCCATCACCTCATACGGCCCGATCGTCTCTCCGGCGCAGGGAAGCGGCAGAGTGTTTCGATACGGCACCCGGATTGTCGGCGGTTTGCCAGCCATTCGATCTTCTTCCCCCCTGATGCAGAATGATGACCCGTTCTAACATAAGATAGCAACCCGGCAGAATGGTTTCAAGCGGAAAACGCAATTTTTCCCGAATCCACCCGCTCCTGCCGCCGCAAAATTCCGTTTTTACCCCTGTTTCTGCGGCAGAACGATCTGTTCCGCGTCGCGGAAAAACTCCAGAGAAGGGAATTCTGTAAACGTGAAGAAGAGTTGATCGGCGTGCGCGATCGTCTCGAAGAAACGGATGCAGTTCTCCTCATCCAGTTCACCGGTCACATCATCCACCAGCACCGCCACCCGCTCCCGCGCCGAACGGCGGACCAGATTGAATTCCGCCAGCTTGATCAGCAGTGACAGCATCCGGATCTGCCCGGTGGAACCGTAGTGGCGCAGCAGTTTGCCGTCGAGAAAGAATTCGAACTCATCCAGCTGCGGACCGATTCCGGTACAGCTGCGGATCATTTCGCGCTCCCGGTTCCGCTCCAGAAGCGCGAGATACTCCGCGGAGGACTCCGGGTAATCACAGCGGAAATGAATCCGGAACTGTGCCTTCCCCCGCTGCAACAGCATCCGGTTCACCTCCTGCTCCACCGCGGCGGCGTACTCCCGACGCCGGGCGGCGATCAACGGAGCATGGGCGGCAAGTTCCGGTTCGAACGCCGCCGCCACCGCGGCACGTTCCGGCAATTTCAGCGCATGATTCCGCTGGCTCAGCGCCCGATGGTAGTTCGACAGCGCGGCAAGGTAACCGGAATCCAGCGTGGAGATCAGCATATCGAAAAAACGGCGACGGCAGGAGGAGCTCCCGCCGGTGATGTTGCGGTCCTCGGGCACGAACACCACCGTGCGGAATTCGCGGATGAATTCACTGGAACGGCGGATGCGATTGGCGCCGATGAAGGTCTCCCGCCGTCCGGAAAGGGCCTGAACCACCCGCAGATCCTCGCGGAGCCCCCCTTTGTCGATCCGGCAGCGCAGATCGAACCCTCTGCTGCCGAGCCGGACCATCTCCCGCCCGGACACCGTGCGGAACGAACGCAGAATGCTGAGAAAGGAGATGCTTTCGAGCAGGTTGGTCTTGCCGATCCCGTTCGGACCGGTAAAGACCACCTTGTCGCGGGAGAACTGAAACCGCCCCGACGAATAGTTGCGGAAATCGGTCAGTTCAAGCTGTTCGATCAGCATTACTTCTTGCGGATCGGCATGATGACGTACAGGAAGCCCTCGCCGCCCTCGATCGCCACCGGATTGAGCGGGTCATTGATCTTCATGCGGACCGTATCCGCGTCGCAGTTGCGCAGCGGGTCGGCCAGGTAGGCCGGGTTGAACGAAACTTCAAACGGCTCGCCGTCGTACGCCACTTCCACCATATCGCTGCCTTCGCCCACTTCCGAGCTGGACGCCTGCAGCTGCAGCTGATTGTCTTCGAAGTGCAGAATGATGAACGAACTGGAATCCGACAGCACCTGGGAGACCGTCTCGATCTTGGTCAGAAACACCGAGGTCGGCAGCTCGATCGAACGCGCAAACGACGCCGGAACCACCTGCCGGTAGTTCGGGTAATTTCCCTCGATCAGCTTGGTGGAGAGTTCGAACCCGGCCGCTTCAAAGACGCACTGCTTGTCGCCGAGCCGGATCGACATCTGCGCATCGCCTTCGAGCAGACGGCGCACTTCCAGCGCCGCCTTCAGCGGGATGATCGAATCGCCGTCGCCGCCTTCGACCGCCTCCGGGGTCTTCTCCTGCATCGCCAGACGCTTGCCGTCGGTGGCGACCAGCGTGATCATCGATTCACGGGCGCTGAGCAACACACCGGTCAGAACCTTGCGGGAGTCGTCGGCGCTGACCGCGTAGGAGATGGCGCTGACCATCCGCTTGAACTCCCCTTCGCGGATTTTGATCTCCCGCTGGGCGGAAAATTCCGCCGCCACCGGGAAATCCATCGCCGGCAGTCCGAGCAGCGTGAAATGGCTGGTGCCGCAGCGGATTTTGATGTGATCCTTCTCGTCGACGTCGAACACCACGTCGGTTCCGACGAAGCATCCGACCAGGGAGGCGAGCTTCCGCGCCGGAATGGTCGTCACACCGGCGCTCTCCACGGTCGCTTCGACCTTGGTGGAGATCCGGATTTCCAGATCGGTCGTCGTCAGCGTAAGAACGCCCTCTTCCGCCTGAATCATCACATTGCCGAGAACCGGCAGCATGGAACGCGAACCGATGATGCTCCCCACCCGCTGGAGCGCTTTCTGCAGTTTTTCACGGTTGACGGTAAATTTCATTTTCCTTGCCTCCCGAATGCAATTCGTTGTTCTTCATCATACATCTATTAAGATAGCTGTCGAAACCGGTTTCTTCAAGTTGAGATTCCCCAATATTGAACAAAAAAGAGCACTCTTTTCCGCAGAGAACGACACAGGTTTCGCTCCTTCCGGGCAAGGGAATTCTCCTGCTGTAAATTCATTAATCAATAGAGAAATTATCAGCAGTAGAGTCGCGCTTTTTTGTGAATAACTATATTCGCCGTCTTGGAATCAACGAGTTGAAAATCCTCCGCGTTGTCAATAAGTATGATCACCGATTGTCGGAGGATGTCAACGGAATCATTTTTTCACAATTCCTTAACGGATTATTAACAACTTTTTCACCGGGTTATAATCAACCCGGGAGCCGGATCCATACAGCTCTAGAAACAGACCATCATGAACTGGCATTTCGCATTGTCTGGATTGTGCCAGAAATAATATACCGTTTCCGTCTGTTCCTGTCGCGCAGAATAAAAACGGGAATTTTTCCGCTCCCCGGCATCCCACCAGAAAAGGTCGTCTGGTACGGGAAAAGGTTCCTGCCATTCGGTGTTTTCACTCTCTTTCAGCTGAAATTTCTCAAGGATGTTCTGAACGGTTTTCTGTGAGGATTGAAACGCGAAACAATAAAGGGGATCCGGCCCCATTTCATCGGCGTAAAAGTAAATTTTCGTGACATCAGAATCCGGATTGATTCCTGTCACACGGGCAAACCCCCGTCGATTTTCCCCGGTATCCGGCTTCTTTGCGTCATAACGAGAACAGCCCGTTGAAAGGAAGAGCAGAATCGTAAAAAAGAATATGGATTTTATCATGTCTGATTTCCCGCTGAAAAAATACCATACCACTGTTCCATCAAAAATCAAATCCAGCGAAGATCGTCTCCGTGTGGAAATTTCCGGCGGACAACTGGAAAATTGTGCGTTTCGGCAGTATTGTACGAAACAGGAGTTTGATGTATAATATGGCGGTTACCATTCACGATCTGGCCCGGCTTTCCGGATATAACGCTTCGACGGTCTCCCGCGCTCTGCGGGGAGACAACCGGGTGAAGGAGGCGACCAGAAGACAGATCCTGGAGCTGGCCAGAGAGAACGGCTACTCCCCGAACCTTCCCGCCCGGCAGCTCGCCCGCGGGAAAACCGGCAACGTCTGGTTCTGCTTCGGGTTCGCCGAGGCGGAGCGCGAACGCAGTCTCGCCGTCCGGCTCGATGAACTCCTCTACCGCCATGGATACGACCTTCAGATCGTGCTTCACAACAACTCTCCGGAACGGTTCCGCCAGTGGCTCGGCAAACTTCACCAGAAGGTGGCCGACGCCGCCGTTCTGATTCCGCCCGGGAACACCGAGGAGTGCCGGGAGCTGATTCCGCTGATCAACGCGCTTCCGGTGCCGCATCTTTCGCTCGACCGTTTCTGGCCGGAGCTGACCTGCCCGGTCATTACGACGGACAACTATTCCGCGGCGCGCCACCTGGTCGACCGCTGTCTGGAATGGGGCGCGCGGGAGTTCTATCTGGAGTTCGGCGACGTCAATCCGGTTCTGCGCGCCCGGGAGCGGGCGATCCGGGAACGGCTGGAGGAATTCGGACTGCCCTGCCGCGAACTTTGCGAACTTGCCTGTCTGGCTCCGGAAGGGGATCCGGTCGGCGTTCTCACCAATACGGCGCCCGTTCTTCCGCCGCTGCCGCCGGGGCGGATCGTCTACGGCGGATTTTTCGATGCCTGGAGCGGGCCGGGCCGGGAACCGTTCCGGAAGATCATTCTCTGCCGGCAGAACTTCGACCGGATGGCGGAACGGGCGATGGAAATTCTCCTTTCCATGCTCGAATCACCGCAGAAAGAGGTGCCGGCAATGGTGGAGATTCCGCCGGAATCGTTCCCGGAATTCTGACCATCAGTGCCGCGCGGGGGCGTAGAAGGTTCCGCGCTCCTGTTTCTCCATCTCCAGCAGCCCGAATTTGAACAGACTGTCGAGCAGAATCTGAATCTCCTCCTGCGGCAGCCCGAGCGCGACGGTGAGATCCGCGAGCGTGGCGGGCCGCCGTTCCACCAGATCGAGGATGGCGCGTTCGGCGCCGGTGCAGAGCTCCGGAGCGTGTTCCCGGCTGCGGCTGCGGTAACGGAACGGGCCGACCGCTTCGACCGGAACGATCGGTTCAAGCGCGCGGATGAAGCGGCGGGTGTTCTCCGCCGGAGAGGGTTTGACCCAGGACTCCGTGCCGGGGCGGTCGAGCGTGTTGAGCTGAACCATGGTGAGCTTCATCTTCGAAATGAGTTCGACGAAGCGCTGGATCGATTCGTCGGAGTCGTTGACGCCGGGCAGAATGAAGAGTTCCAGATAGAGATCGGCGTCGGTGTGATGGGTGAAGTCCGTGAGGTCGGCGACGAACTGTTCGAAACGAAGTCCGGGCGCCGGACGGTTGACGAGGCGGAACTCCTCCTCGTTGGAGGCGTCGAGTGAGGGGACGATGCGGTCCACCCGGGCGATCTCCCGGCGCAGCTCGCGATCCCCCAGGGAACAGCCGTTGGTCAGCAGACAGACCGGGTATTGCGGATAATGCTCCTTGATGAAATCGACGACCCGGCCGATGCCGGAGTTGAGCGTTGGTTCTCCCGAACCGGAGAAGGTGATGAAATCCAGTTGCGGAGCCGTCTTGAGGACCTGATCCAGCTCCTGCAGCACTTCGGAAATTGGAACGTATTCCTTCCGCTCCGTCGTGAGACAGGTGGTGCGGCGCGCTTCACAGTAGACGCAGTCGAGCGAACAGGTTTTGTGCGGAACAAGGTCGATGCCGAGCGATACGCCGAGCCGGCGCGAAGCCACCGGTCCGAAGACATGGTGCTGAATCATACAATCGTGAACTCCAGAATAAAAAAACGAAATAACGGAGAAATGACGGAAAAACGGCGGAGCGGTTTTACGGTTTCAACTTCCAGAGAGTGAAGTTCTTCTGCTCTTCGAACCCGAGGTTACGATAGAAGGATTCCGTCCCCGGTTCCCCTACCAGGCCGATCCAGTCGACGCCGCGTTCCTGCAAAACGGCGGCGATTTGACGGACGATTTCTCCGCCGATTCCCCGGCGCCGGAACGCTTTGGTGACGGCGACATCCTGAATGAACGCGTCGGACACCCCGTCGGAGATCGCCCGCCCCATGCCGATCAGCCTGCCGTCGCAGAACGCGCCGATCGCCACCGCGGAGCCTGCCATCGCCGGAACGATAAAACCGGTTGGATCTTCCTCGCTGATCCAACCGGCTTCCCGGTACAGCCCGGCAAGCTCCTTTTCCGTTTCCGGAGAAAGAGCGCCGAGCCGGCGATATTCCACTGTTTCACTCATGCGCACTGCACGAAGTAGCGGATGATGATGTAGGCGCTGGCCAGAATCATGCTGCCGACCGTCACCGGAACTCCGTACATCAGGAACTGGGTGAAGGTCACCTTGTAACCGTTCTTGCCGGCGATTCCGACCGTCACCAGGTTCGCCGCCGCACCGACCAGCGAAGCGTTGCCGCCGAGGCAGACCGCCAGCGCCAGACCCCACCAGAGCAGGTGCTGCATCTCGATGTTGTCGCGGAACACCGGCGTGCTGGCGATGAAGGTGGCAACCACGCTTGCCATCGCCGCGGTGAAGGAGACGTTGTTCATCACCGCCGCCGCAATCGCACTGCCCCACATGATGACCAGAATCACCACCAGAACCGGCCAGCGGTCCATCAGATTGAGCACGCTGCCGATCTTCGCCATCAGGCCGCACTCCTCCGCGCCGCAGACGAGGATGAAGAGCGCCATGAAGAAGAAGAGGGTGCTCCATTCGATCTTCTCGAGCGCATGGTCGACATTGACTTTGCAGAGCGCCAGCGCCAGCGCCGCGCCGGTCATCGCAACCACGCAGGGCTGCAGCCCCACCGCACCGTGAATCAGAAATCCGACGATGGTGAGAAGCATCACGATTCCGCCCCGGCGCAGATTCTTCCGGTCGGTGATGGCGGCGTTTTCATCGAGTTCCATGATGAGCGCGCGTTTTTCCACCGTAACGTGCATCCGTCTCGAGTAGAACGCCCAGAGGAAGATGCAGTAGATCACCATCACGGTGAGGATGAAGGGAGCGAGGTTGATGAGAAACGCCATGAAGTCCAGCTGGGCGATGGAGCCGATGATCAGGTTCGGCGGGTCGCCGATCAGCGTCGCGGTTCCGCCGATGTTCGAGGCCATCGCTTCGGCCATCAGGAAGGGTACCGGAGGAACTCCCAGTTCGTTGGCGACCAGCAGCGTGACCGGCGCCACCAGAAGAATGGTCGTCACGTTGTCGAGAAACGCCGAGAGAAATGCCGTTGCAAAGACCAGCAGGATCATCGTCCGGATCGGCAGCCCCTTCGCCAGCTTGGCGCATTTGATGGCGACAAACTGAAAGAGACCGGTTCCGGAGAGCAGGTTGACCAGCAGCATCATTCCGGCGAGGGTGAAGACCACGTCAAAATTCGAATAGCGGGCGAAGGTGTCGAGCTTATCGTAGCGGGCGGCCTTCTTCAACAGAGCGCCGTCGGCTTCCGAGAGAGCGTTTTCGGTCGCCGCCAGAGCGTTTTTCGCGCTCTGCTGCACCGCCTCTTTCTGCGGGGCGGCGATCTGCTTCACGCCTTCGGCGGTGGTTTCGGTCACTTCGACCTCACCGGTTTTCGCCGGGTGGTCCGAGCTGGAGTGACCCGGCCCGGGCAGAATGAACAGCATCATCAGCGCCGCACCGAGCAGGGCGGCGACAGTCTTGTGGATTTTTTCGGAAGCGATGACAATGTAGGTTCCGAAAAAAACGATCGTTCCAATCCAGAAGGTAAGCATTATCCACGCAGCACTTTCTTTACGATGTCCTTGACCAGCACCGTCCCCTGGTAGTGCTGATCGTTATCCACGACAAAGCAGGCCCGGACCTGCTGTTTGACCATTTTCACGGTGAACTGGATCAAGGGGGTATCCGGTCTCACCACCAGCGACGGTTCCCGCATGTAGTCGCGCACGACATGGCGGCCTTCCGCTTCGAAAATCTTGTTGAACGGTTCGAAACTGTTGAGAAAGTCCAGATTCTCCATCCGGAAGATGTATTCCGGAATGAACTGTTTGAGGATGTCCAGCGCCGCCAGCTCCCCGACCAGTTTGCCGTTCTCGTCGATGACCGGAAGCATGCTCCGGTTCAGACTGCTGATCAGGTCCAGCGCGCTGGAGAGGGAATCGGTGTCACGCACGGTTTCGCTGTTGCGGACCTCGATGTCCTCCGCGGTCAGGTGGCTGCGCACCTTGACATCGGCATGACGCAGAATGTCGAGGAACTCCTTCGCGTTGGTCGCCGAACAGAGGGTCTGCCGATTCTGCCCGATGAGCAGAAAACGGGTCAGCGCCGCCAGCGATTTCAGATAGAGATCGCTGGTGTCCGGCGAGATCAGCGACATGATGACCAGCCGGCACTGCTCCGGATCGACCGACTGCATCTGGACCGGCTTCGGCAGCAGTCCGACGATGATGTAGAGATCATCGCATTCCGGAAGCCGCAGGTGAGGCAGGGCAACGCCGTCATACGGCATCTGGAGCGTGTCTTCACGTTCGATCATGCCGGAGACCAGGTGGTCTACGTCGATCGGCACCTCCAGAACCTCTTTGGCACGACGCAGCATGTCCGTATAGATTCCGGAACGGCTTACTCCCTTGACGTTGGTAAATACCAGTTCTTCATTCAGAATGGATACCAGTTTCATCTTCCAACCTTTCCGTTTATCGTTACATACGATCGACAACCGCTCTGGCGAAGCCGGAGCAGCTCACTTCCGTAGCATTTTCCATCATTCTGGCGAAGTCGTAGGTGACCACTTTGTCGGAAATGGCCCGTTCGATTCCCTGGTTGATGAGATCCGCCGCCTCGGTCCAGCCGATGTGGCGCAGGAGCATTTCGCCGGAGAGGGCGAGGGAGCTCGGATTGACCTTGTCCTGATTGGCATACTTCGGCGCGGTGCCGTGGGTCGCTTCGAACAGGGCGTGGCCGGTGGTGTAGTTGATGTTCGCTCCCGGCGCGATGCCGATTCCGCCGACGCAGGCCGCCAGCGCGTCGGAGACGTAGTCGCCGTTGAGGTTCATCGTGGCGATGACGTCGTATTCATCCGGCCGGGTCAGAATCTGCTGGAGGAAGGCGTCGCAGATGCAGTCCTTGACCAGCAGCTTTCCTTCCGGCGCGACGCCGTTGCAGTCCGGCGCGGCCACCGCCACGTCGGCGAACTCCCGGCGCACCAGATCGTAGCCCCAGTTCTTGAACCCGCCCTCGGTGAACTTCATGATGTTCCCCTTGTGGACGAGCGTGACGTTGCGGCGGTGGTTTTTGAGCGCATATTCAATCGCCGCGCGGATCAGCCGTTCGCTGCCTTCGATCGAGACCGGCTTGACGCCGATGCTGGAGCTTTCGGGGAAACGGATCTTCTTGACACCCATCTCCTTCTGGAGAAAATCGATCACTTTTTTGACTTCCGGCGTTCCGGCGTTCCACTCGATTCCGGCGTAGATGTCCTCGGTGTTTTCGCGGAAGACCACCATGTCGGTCTTCTCCGGCGCCTTGACCGGGGAAGGCACCCCCTTGAAGTAGCGCACCGGCCGCAGGCAGACGTAGAGATCGAGCTGCTGACGCAACGCGACGTTGAGCGAGCGGATTCCGCCGCCGATCGGCGTGGTGAGCGGCCCTTTGATCGCGATCAGGTAGTCGCGGATGGCGTCGACCGTCTCATCCGGCAGCCAGATCGGTTCGCCGTAGACGGCGTTCGCCTTTTCGCCGGCGTAGAGTTCCATCCAGGCGATCGACCGCTTGCCGCCGTAGGCCTTTTCCACCGCGCGGTTCCAGATCTGCATCGAAGCGCGGGTGATGTCCGGCCCGATGCCGTCTCCCTCTATGAAGCCGATGATCGGATGGTCCGGCACCTGGAGTTTGCCGGAAGCATCGGCGACAATCCGGTCGCCTGCGGGAATTTGAATTTTTCTGTATGACATCGCTGAATTTCCTGAAGAGTTATGCCGGAATCCGGCCCGCTGTACATTTCAAATAATATACAACTTTTCCTAACAATCTTCAAGTAACTCCGTCAATTTTATCCGAAATCGCCGGTTTCGGCGCGGAGATGGTGAAACTGTCGTCCCCTGCCGGGTTTGCAATTCCGCGGGGTGAATGATATATTGAGAACAACCGAAACCGATCGAAACTTGCGGAAAGGATGTGCGAGAGTGAAACTCAGACTGTGGGCGGCCGCGCTGTTATCTGTTGCGGCAGGTACGATTCCGGCGGCGGATTTTCTGGGAATGCGCAGCTATCTTCAGACGGTGAAACTGCGCTATGCGACCGAAGCGGAGGCGGAGAAGGCGGAATTGCGCCCGATGGCGCTGCCCAACTGGTACAGAATCGCCTTTTCCGGCCGGTGGGACGACAATGCCCTCAACCACTACCGCACCCATGCGGCGATGACCGACAACAGGATCAAGGGGACGTTTTACCTCACCGATCCCGGCCGCAACAAAAAGGTCGGGGCGGAGTTCTGCCGGAAACTGCTGGAAAAGGGCTGTTCGCTCGGCATCCACACGCTCAGCCATCCCTTTCTGCCGACGCTGAATCCAAACGAGCAGTTCTACGAGATCATGCATCTTCGGGCAATCCGCGAGGCGGACAGCGACTCGGTGTTCTCCACGATGGTCTACCCCTACTGCAGTTTCGGCAGCAGATTCGAGCCGGAGATCATCCTCGACCTCGGGAAGGCGATGCGCAGCACCGGCGTGATCGGGGCCCCCACCGTGCGGTACAACAAACAGGAGAAGGCGTTCGGTTATCCGGAGGAGACGCTGGCGGAAAGTTACCTGCTCCGGCCCGGCGACCGCGACCCCAATCCGGAAACCTTCCACAAACAGCTCTCCTCGGCTCTGAACAATGGAAAAGCGCTCGAACAGAATCCCTGCATCTCCATTTCGATGCACTCCTGGCACACGGAGGAGGGGTTGAACACGTTGCGCAAACTGCTCCGTGAAGTGGCCGACTGCCCCGACTGGTGGTACTGCAATCAGAATGAATACGCCGCCTACCGCTTCGAATTTCACCAGACGAAGGTGACGAAAAAGGTGGAGGGGAAGGAGGCGCTCTTCACCATCGAACGATTTGAACCGGCCACGCTCGGGGCCGATCCGGCGCTCTGGTTTTCCCTTGCCGGGGCGAAACCGCAGGCGGTTGAAGGGGCGGTGCTGAAGGTCGCCGCCGGACGGATGGCGCTGGAACTTCCCCACGATGCCGCTTACCGGCTGCCGGAAACGATCTCTCTTCTGAAGAAGGATGGAACGTTTGACAAATTTCCGTATCTCACGGGTTCGATGGAAAAAACCGGGGAAACGATCGCGGTGAAGCTGGTCAACAAAGGGGATGTGCCGATGACCCGGCTGACGCTTACGCTCCGGTGCGGCGCGGCGTATACGCCGGATGTGCAGGTGCGGAAGCCGGTGGAGCTCGCGCCCGGGAAGTCGATCGAGACGAAGTTCCAGCTCGGAACGATGCGCAGTGAACTCCGCTACCGTCTCGGGAAGCCCTACTTTGTCGTCGAAGCGGATTTTCTGCGTGACGGCAAGGCCTGCCGGGTGTTTCTGCCGCTGCGGCTGGAGGCGGATTCGTCGCTCCGCTGCATCGGGACGACGGCGCGCGCGTTCGGGCCGCTGCCGGAAACGGTTGATCTTTCGGCGCTCTCCCGCCCGGGAGCGGCAATCGACCTGCCGGAAATCACCGCGAAGGACCGGGAGAAGAATGCGGAGAACGTGATCGCCTTCCGCCGGCCGGGGAAACAGTATCAGCTTCCGCCCTACCGGGTGGCTTCGGTGGTGGAATTTGAACCGGTTTCCGCCGGGAAAATTCTCTTCCGGGGAGATGTTGCCGAGCTCTGGGTCAACGGGGAAAAGGCTGTGAAAAACAAATCCGGCTGGCTGATTCCGGTGCGGGAAGGGAAAAACCGGGTGGTGGCGGTTTCCACCGAAAACCGGGGGCAGATCCGCCTCGCCCGCTGGCTGGTCCCCGAAGCGGGGAAGGTCCGCTCCTGGCTGGTTCCGGAGACGGAGAAGGAGGCGGCCAAATGAGACGGGGCATGACGGGATTGTTCGCTTCTCTTCTTTTTCTGCTGCTGACGGCGGGCTGCGGTCCGACGGTGAAGGTGGATGGTGAAACCTATTCCGCTCTCACGGAAGAGGAACAGAAATTTCTGGTCCGCCTCGCCCGGCTTTCGCTGGAACGCTCCCCGAAGGCGATCTCCAAAGAGGAGCTCGTTGTGGTGAAACAGAGAGAGCCGGGAATGGAGCTGGAGTACACCGGCGATAAATTCGGCAAGGCGCTGGTAACCTGGCAGCTGCCGGAACGGAAACTCACCGTGATCTTCGAAGGGGAACTGGCGGGCGATCAGCGCATCATCTATCTGCAGAGCGAACAGAATCCGGTGGATTTCATCGATTACAGCAAAGGAAAACCCGTCGTCCGCAAGCGCAAAGCTCCGACGACGGGCTCCGGTGTTCCGACGAACACGTTGCAGGTCAGATCACCCGCTCAATGACGATTTCCGGGTCGATCTCCTCGCGCAGGATGCGTTCGAGTCCGCCCTTGATGGTCATCGCCGCGTGCGGGCAGCCGCCGCAGGCGCCGCGCAGCTTGAGCTTGACGGTCTTTCCTTCGATTCCGACGATTTCCAAATCTCCGCCGTCCGCCTGCAGGTGGACGCGGAGCTCTTCCAGCCGGTCGGTGATTCGCTTGGCCAAATCTTCCATATTTCAGATCTCCTGATTCGGTGGTCTCTTCTTCCTCCCGCCCTCCGACCGGACGGGATTCCGAAATTTACTGTCAAAACTACACAATACATCAAAAATTGTATTTTTCAAACGCTCTTCCGCCGCTTCCTGCCGCCGGGGTCCTCTCACCAGTCGCGGGAGTGCAGATCGAGCAGCTCGTAAATCCGGTTGCGGGTCCGCGGATTCGCGTGGAGCGAGTTGGAGGTGTAACCGACCGCGAGTCCCGTCTTCTTGTCGGCGATCCCCTCCGAACCGCCGTAGCCGCCGTGGCCGAAGATCCGCCCCAGATCGTCCTTCGGCCCGGAGAGCACGTATCCGAGCCCGAAGAGCTCCCAGGTGCCCGGCACCAGCGGTACCGGATCGTCTGCCGCCCGGGTCAATGTGGTCGCCCGGTCGAGCATGGCGCGGGAAAGCAGCGGCGGCACACCCTTCGCCGTGCCGAGCAGTGCGGCGTAGTGCTTCGCGATGGCGCGGGCGGTGGTGTGGCAGTTGAAGCCCGGCAGGCAGGCGCGGCGGACCGTCTCATACGTGATGGCGTTTTCCAGCGGGGAGAGCAGGGATTTCTCCTCCGGTTTCACCGGCGGGAGGTCGTTGCCGCGCACCAGGACGGCGCGGCGCCGTTCGGCATCGTCGGTGGTGCCGTAGAAGAGAAGCGGTTCGATTCCGAGCGGAGCGGCCACCTCCTCCCGCACGATGGAGCGGAACTCCTTCCCGGTGGCCCGTTCGGCCACGCCGGGAACCAGCCAGGAGAAGGTGATCGCCTGATAACGCGCCCGGGTGCCCGGTTTCCAGGCCGGAACCGCCTCCGCAATGCGCTGCTGCATGATGTCGCGGTCGATCAGCTCGGCTTCGGTGCAGGGCGGCGTTTCAAACAGACCGGTCCGGTGGCTCAAAATGTGCCACACCTTGAGCTCCTCCTTGCCGTTGCAGCCGAATTCCGGCCAGAGGTCGGCGACCCGGTCTTCGAGGTGGAGCCGCCCCTGTTCGATCAGGCGGAGAAGTGCGGTGACGGCGAAACCCTTTCCGGTCGAGAAGACGGGGAAAACCGTATCGGCCTCCACCTTTCTGGTCCGCCCGGGATCGGCCCAGCCGGCCCATTCGTCGAGGATCTGTTCGCCGTCGAGATAGACCGCCAGCTGACAGCCGAGCTCCTCTCCGGAGGAGACCGCCTCATCGAGCAGCTGCCGGATCTGCCGGCGGAGTTGAGGGAGTGGAATCATTGCTGTTCTCCTGTAGAAGTTCAACGATCTTGTTCTGAACCGTGAGAACGTAGAGATTGCCCAGATGGGCGCCGCGGTCGAACCAGGTGATTCGGCTTCCGAGCGTGCGGTCGAGCCAGAGCCGGTCCTCCGGCGAGAGCAGGAAGTCGTCGTAGTTGTGAATCACCCGGATGGAGGGGTTGCGTTTGAGTTCCGCTTCGAACGAACGCAGTCCGGAGTTTCCGAAGAGTTCCGCCAGCGTCTTGTCGGGGTGCTCCGGAACGAGGAAGCGTTCGGCGTATTCCCGGAAGCTCACCTTGTCGATCTCGCAGTAGAGTTTGTTCCTATCCCCCCAGGAGTAGGGGGTGTCGAGCGTCAGCCCCCACTCCCGGTGGGCGTGGAAGAGCAGTCCGCGGATCGAGATGCGGAAGTAGAGCCCGGCCAGATAGGCCGCCTCCGTCTCGTCGAGCGGCGCGCGGTAACTCATTCCCGGCGTCGGTTCCGCGGCGGGATCGTACACCGGATAGGATTTCATCATCGTCGCCATGACCCGGCCGCCGGTGTCGGAGAGCCGCTCGACCGCTTCGGATTCGCTCCACTCCGCCCCGGTCCGCGAGAGCGCGTCGGCCTGCGTCATCGCGTAGTCGAGATCGGCCGGCGGGTTGATCGCAAGGTAGCGGCGGATTCCAAGGGTGTTCTCCTTCGCTTCAAGTTCGGCGATTTTGAGCGTGTGCAGTGCGCCGAAGGAGTAGCCGAGCAGAACCACCTCCGGGTCACTGATCTTTTCGGCAGCGGCGAGTTCATCGAGCACCAGCCGGATGGCCCGGCGGAGGGAGGCGGCATCGTCCGGCAGGTAGCCCGGCAGGCGCCGCTTGCCGGTGCTCTGCATGAACTGCCAGGTGAAGGTGCTGTCGAGCGCGGCGACCGCATAGCCGTGGCGATGGAGAAGTTCGGCGATGGCGGTCGTGGTCATGCCGAAGTAGTTGCCGCCGATGCCGGGCAGCAGGATCGCCAGCTTCTGCGGTTCGGGAGCGGGCTTCTTTTCCGCATCTTCCGGCTCCTCTTTTTCCGGAGCCTTCCAGAAACCGTAGCGGAGCGCCGGGAGATCTTCGGCGAAGTAGATCTTCCGGTCGGAGCACTGTTTGGTGAAGTCGGAGTTGAAGAACGACAGCCGGAAGAACCACGGGTCGTCGTTGTTCTGCGCCTGGAACATGCCGACCCGCAGCGTGTCGAGCAGCGGACTCTGGCCGTCGTAGCCGGGGATGGAGATCCAGTTGCCGGTCATCCCCTCCGGCTTCGGCGTCGTCCGGCGGTCGGGCAGCGGCGGCAGCATCGCGGCGAGCGCCTTCTTCGCCTCGTCGAGCTGTTCGGCGTCGCCGGACTCTTCGGCCTTTTTGACCGCCTCTTCGGCCTTTTCCTTCGCCTTCCGGGCGGCGGCGGCCTGATTCTGGGCGTGATAGAAGTACATCTTTCTCTGCAGTTCCCGCCGCAGGAGCGCAAGTTCCCGATAGGATTTGTAGGGGTCGCCGCTGCCCTCGACCACCTTGGTGTAGGCGCGGTGGGCGATGACCATCCGGTTGAGCGCGGTCGCGTATCCGGCGTAGGGAATGTAGGTCTTGATATCGAACGCCATGTCGAAAATGCTCGCGACGGTGTCGCGCACGTTGAGCGTTGACATGAGCGGCAGAATCAGCGTGCAGCCCGGCCCGATGCCCCAGGCGGCGAAGGTCTGCCCGAAGTCGGATTCGGTGCTGTAGAAGTCGAACCAGTGGGCCGCCGGGTCGAAGAGTCCGGCGATGCCGAGCGTGGTGTTGATGAGGAAGCGCGCGGTCTCGTCGCCGGCCCCCTGCCACTCCGCTCGGAAGAGACAGCTGAATGCGCGGGCGGGAAACTCCAGATTGACGCAGAGGTTGTTGAATTTCTCGATCACCGGCCGCGGCAGAATCGAGGTGTAGACCCGCCCGACCGGATCGACGAAGTAGTTCATGATGAAGTCGGTGCAGGAGAACATCGCCCGGTTGAAGCCTTCGATCGGATCGGCGCCGCCGAGGGTGTTTTCCAGCTCCGACGGGGTCCAGATTCCTTCGTGGGCGGGCGGGGCACTCTCTTCCGGTTCCTCCGGCTCTTCCGATGTTTCCGATGTTTCCGCTTCCGGAGCGGATTCCGGTTTCTTCTCCTCTTCGGTCGTCTCCGGCCGGACCGTTGTCGCCTGTTCCTCCGTTTCCGGCGGAGCGGGTGCCTCCGCCTGTCCGGAGCGGCATCCGATTCCGGTAAAAAGGGCAAGAAGAAGGGCAGACAACAACAGCAGCAGACGCTCTCTCTTCATCATTCGATTATTCCTTCCGATGTGGCGATGCCGCGTAATATAACGGCGTTTCGGCGCAAATACAACCCGGAGGAACGGCTTTTTGAAAAAGCGGCTCCGGAGTTTGCGCTCCGGAGCCGGCGGTTTCAGTAGGCGATCTCCACCATCCGGTGGCAGGTGAAGGCGGGAACCTCGAACTCCACCCTGCCGTCACGACAGGTGAACGGCACCTCGTGTCCTTCCGGAACGAACTTCACCGAGCGCGGCGTTTCGTCGAGCTTCAGCGAAACCTTCGCCGGCGGACAGGGATTGAGCTCTTCGATCACCTCGATCGGACGGGTGGCGGAGAGATTTCCGCCGGAGAGTTTGACCTCTCCGCCGCGCAGGATCGTGTTGGCGTAGAGCAGATGGAGCACATAGCGATTCTCCTCCTTCTGGCGCATCAGCGTGGCGCGCCCCTGCGACGGCAGCGAGACCTCGAGCTGGATCTCTCCGCCCAGGAAGCGGTGGATCGCCCGCCCGATGTATTCGCGCACCGCCACCGCGCCCCATCCCCGGTAGATGGTGAAAACCGGGTGGGCGAAGTAGAGGATCGATCTGCCGCACACCCCCGCGTCATACCCGGAGGGTTCCATCCGGTACGGCGTGTGCTGGTGGCTGCAGAAGTGCTCGTAGGTGCGGTTGAAATAGGGATCAAAGACTTTGCCGAGCGATTCCCCGTTCCGCACCTTGATCCGCTGGGAGCGGCCGTACATGACGAACGGCGTGCCGACGAACTCCGGCGCGAATTCCGGCGCGGCCTCGACGTAGTCCGGCAGATAGGGACTGGCGCCGGAGAACTCCGCCCCGATGTCGAAGAGAAATTCGTCGCGGGCGGACGCCATGCCGCTGGTGCCGGAGAGGATCAGCTTGCCCCCCTTCGCGAGGAAGTCGCGGAGTTTTCCGGCAAGCGCTTCATCGACCCGCACTTCGTCCGGCAGGATCAGGCAGCCGTAGCGGAGGAAATCCATCTTCGAATCGACGAAGTCGAAGGGGATATGCTCCTCGAGCAGTACGCGGGCAACGCCGACGTCGCCCGGATAGTCGCCGCGGATTCCGGTCGCCGCACCCTTGCCGAGGACGGCGACGCGGGCGGCGCTTTCGACCTTGTCGCACCACGCCTCCTTCTTCGCCACGTCACGGTAGGCGGCGCCGATGATCTCGTAGGTGCTCTTGTCGAGCCGCCCGGAGGGGTGAAGCTGGTCGCCGACGCTGCACTTCGAGCCGTTGGCGATCATCGCGGCGCACTCATAGCGCAGTGCGTTCGGGTGCTTGAAGCCGCCGAATTCGCCCCAGGTGGTGTGAAACTTCCCGGTCATGCCGAGGAACTCCATCCCGAGATTGCGGCAGTAGGCGGCCGACATCGGGTAGTGGTCGTAGCCCCAGCCGCCGGTCGGCAGCGATTCCAGTTCAAGGTGGCTGAAGTACTTGAGGATCTCGGTGTCGCCCATCGTCACGTGGCCGGAGTTGTGGAAGACCGGCATCTTCGGATTGCGGCTCCGGGCGGCGGCGGTGCTCCGCTGGTAGTATTTGAGCAGCACCTTCCGCGCATAGGCGAGGCGGTCCTCCGGCTTCGTCGGGTCGAACCCATCCGCCTTCATTCCGGCCATGCAGTATTTGCAGCAGCAGGGCCCCTGCGAGATGATGTCGAGAAAGATCCCGTCCGCGTCGGGGAAGAGCGTCACGGTCTCCTCGATCTGGCGGCAGAGGTAGTCGAGGTAGGGGGTGTTGAAACAGAGCTTCGGGAAGCCCGGTTCGAGCGGGGAACGGTTCCAGCCGCTCCAGCGCCCTTCAAAATCGATTTCGCGCCATTCGGGGTGTTCGAGCCCCTTCATTTCGTTGACGCCGGCGGTGAGGTAGACCGGCACGTTGATGCCGATCTCATGGCAGGCGTCGATCTGTTCGCGCAGCAGGTTGAACTTGAGGTGCGGGTGCATCCGCCCCACTTCGGTCGGGTGGTAGCTCCAGCCGTGATGGCAGCTGGAAAAACAGGTGATCGAATCGACCGCGGCGTCGCGGAGCCGCTCCTGCCACTCCCGGCGGTCGAACGCTTCTCCGATTCCTTCGATGAAGGGAGAGGTGTGAAAGTCGAGGTGAATTTGACGAAAACGCATGATTTCCCTTGAAAAAACTCCGCCGGAACCATTTCCGGCGGAGTTGCGGGTTGAAGGTTGAATCCTTACCGGTAGACCGGGCCGAGCGCCTGGCAGGCACGGTAATCGGCGCCCTCTTTCTCCATGCCGAACGCATTCCAGACCGCCGGGCGGAAGATCTTCTCTTCCGGCACGTTGTGCATGCAGACCGGAATGCGGAGCATCGAAGCGAGCGTGATGAGGTCCGCGCCGATGTGGCCGTAGTTGAACGCGCCGTGGTTGGCGCCCCAGTTGGCCATGACGCTGTAGACATCCTTGAACGCGCCCTTGCCGGTGAGGTTGGGCACGAACCAGGTGGTCGGCCAGCCCGGGTCGGTCCGCTTGTCGAGGATGTCGTGGATCTCCTTCGGCGGCTCGTAGGTGTAGCCTTCGGCGATCTGGAGGACCGGGCCGAGCCCCTTGATCCGGTTGATCCGGCTCATGGTCACCGGCATGCCGCCGCGGGTCAGGAAGCGGCTGGAGAAACCGCCGCCGCGGAAGTAGCCGAGGTTCGCCGGAACCCAGGTGGTCGCATCGAGACAGGCCTTCGCCTCGTCGTCGGTGATCTCCCAGAAGGGCTTCATCACCGGCTTGCCGTCGCGGGTCTGGCGGCCGGTGGCGTCCATCGTCGTCGCGCCGGAGTTGATCAGGTGGATCATGCCGGGCACTTCGAGGTCGAATCCGGTCGCGCGCTTGACCGCTTCCGGGCTCCAGTAGGTGCGCACGTCGCTGAACCCGGAGGCGGTGCCGGTCAGCAGGTGGCCGAAGAGCATCGCCACGCCGTTGAGCGCGTCGTTCTCGGTGGCGACCACGAACGCTTCGCGGATGCCGTTCCAGTCGAACGAGGAGTTGAGCACGGTTTCCAGGAAGTCGCCGTTGGGCATGTGGTCGGTCCACTGCCGCTGGCCCTGGAATCCGGCGGCGATGGCGTTGTGCCCCTCGGCCTCTTCGCGGAATCCCATCTCGGCCAGCTTCGGATTGCCCACCATCAGGTCGCGGGCGATGATCGCCATCTTGGCGACGTATTCCCACACCTTCTGCTGTTCTTCCGGCGTCTTGCCCGCCTTGCCGTTGTAGATGTCCTCATACTGGCGGCAGTTCGCCTTGATCCAGGCGAGCGCCTTTTCGTATTCCGCCTCGTCGTAGATCTTCTCGTTGACCCGGCGGATGATTTCGCTCATATCGACCGATTCGCAGCGCATGTTGAGGTATTCCTCGAAGAATTCGGGGCTGACGATCGAGCCGGCGATGCCCATGGCGACGCTGCCCATCGAGAGGTAGGACTTGCCGCGCATCAGACCGACCGCCACCGCCGAACGGGCGAAGGCGAGGATCTTGGTCGCGACATCTTCCGGAATCTCGGTGTCGGTGGCATCCTTCACATCGCGCCCGTAGATGCCGAACGCGGGCAGTCCCTTCTGGGCGTGGGCGGCGAGCACCGCGGCCAGATAGACCGCGCCGGGCCGCTCGGTGCCGTTGAATCCCCAGACCGCCTTCTGGGTCAGAGGATCCATATCCATCGTCTCGGAGCCGTAGCACCAGCAGGGGGTGACGGTCAGCGTCGCGGTGACGTTCTCCTTGGCGAACTTCGCCGCACAGGCGGCCGCTTCATTGACGCCGCCGATGGTGGTGTCGGCGATGATGCATTCGACCGGTTTGCCGTTGGGGTAGCGGAGGGTGCTGCTGATGAGTTCGGCGGCGGCCTTCGCCATGTTCATCGTCTGGACCTCAAGGGATTCGCGGATCCCTTTGCGGCGGCCGTCGATGGTGGGGCGGATTCCGATTTTCGGCAGAGTTGTAATCATTTTTTCACCTCATTGGTTGAAGGTTGAGCCGGAAAAACTGTATACACTTATTATTGTAGCCGAATCCCGGGCAAAATCAAGCCGCCGGAGAGGAATTTTTTGGAAAAAAGCGGAGAAAGTGTGCGATGCAGAGGGGAATTTCCTGGAAACAGAGGCAAAAAAAATGGTACCGGAGACGTGTGACGCCACCGGTGCCGTTTTTTACCTCAAGATGGGCTGCAACAGATTGATGCACAATAAAAAACTATCGTTCTGACCCGATCCTACACAAGGCATCTTGAATTGTCAAAACGGCACTTTTTGGTACATTTTCATCTTCAAACGGCACAAAACGGCACCGTTGAAAAGTAGGTACCACGGCCTCCAATCCTGAAATCAAACAACTGGTTTACTATAACTCTTCATATTCGCCATTGCAAACCGGTTTTCAAAATTTTCTCTTGAAATAATGTA
>NZ_DBEXAY010000227.1:0-10240 GCF_048170485.1 Victivallis sp.
GCCCGCCATGCGGCAATCTCCGAAGTCACCCTCTACCGCCTGATCCGCAAAGGGACCGGCGAGTCGCCGATCAACTGCCTCAACCGGATTCGCATCCGCCACGCCCGGGCACTGCTGTTGAACACCCGGCTGCCGGTTTCGGAGATCGCCGCCGCCACCGGATTCGCCGACAGCAACTATTTCTCACGCTGTTTCCGGAAATTCACCGGACTATCTCCGCGGGAGTTTCGAGAACATCCCCCGCGGGAAAGCGAATAAGCCCCCCCTCCCCGCGTCACAGATTCAGCGGCGCAGCACACCGCCGGCGTCAATCACCACCCGGCCACGCAGGTCGATCACCTGATTGCGCGAAGTGTGTCCATAGGGGAATCCCATGTAGACGGGCACTTTCACCGTCGCGGCGAAATCGCGGACCACCGTTTCCGCCTCGTGGCCGCAACGGCTGAGCGTGCCGAACACCACTGCGGCGCAATTGTCGAAGAAGCCCGCCTCGCGAAGACGGCTGAGCGAAGCACGCACCTGCTCCGGGTGAAAATCCGGAGACTCGATGAAGATCACCTTCCCGGCAGTATCGGGGCGGAAGCGGGTCCGGTTCATCGTCTCCAGCAACCGCAGGTGGCCGGCCAGCGCGAGCCCGGAAGCCTCCCCGCCGCGAATGGGTAGCAGCTGGACCGGTTCGGCCGGCTTCCCGTGCATCGCCCGCCGGAAGTTCTCCAGACTGGGCGCATCCACCGTCAGCAGTCCGAGCAACGAGGGCGCGGCGAAGGGGTGGCCGGCCCGCTCCTTGAGCATGGCCAGCTGCAGGGCGGTGATATCGCTGAAGCCGAGCAGCGGCAGATCGGGGCGGCTCCGCAGTTTTTCCCAATCCACCTTCTCCACCACATCGGGCGTGCCGGTCCCGCCGCGGATGCACCAGACAAGATCCACCTCCGGGTCGAGCCACGCCTGCTCCAGATCAGCGACCCGTTTCTCCACCGCGATGGTCTCGTACCGGGTCGCCGGCTCCCCTTCGCGGGCGTGCGGCATCAGCTTGACACGAATGCCCGCCTGTTTCAACCGGGCAATTGCCCGATCCAGCGCTTCGGAGGAGTTCGCCGGGCAGGCGGGAGCCACCAGGGCGACCGTTTTGATCTGCCCGGGGAAAATTCCCGCCCAGGCGAACTCCTCCGCCTCCTTCGCCTCCGCCATCGACATCATGCCCCCCATCATCACCGCCAGACTCCATCGTACACAGCTCAACCGCAAAATCCGCAACATGTTTCCTCCATTTTCAAAGTCTCGGCCTCCGGCCAACCACACCCCGGATCGCGCTCTCCAACTCTTCGTCCGGCATACTACAAACAGATGATGACGATGCCCGCAATGCCGAGAATGCATCCGCTTTTCTGAAAAAATCCGCTCTTTTCCCGCAGAAAAATTGCGCTGTAGAGAAAAAAACCGACGACGCAGGAGCTCACCACCAGCGGGTATCCGAGCGAACCGGCTCCCGCCTTCGCCAGAAAATCGAGCGCATTGTAGAACAGGAGATAGTTCGCCGTCAATCCCACCGCATTGAGGGAAATCGCAAAAAACAGGATCTTCCGGAACTCCCCCGGTTGAAATTCCGGCCGGGAGAGCGTCCGGGTCGCCGCCACTCCGATCAGCCATCCGCAGAGCATTCCCACCTGCGAAAGACAGGCGCGATAGACACTGCCGACCGACTCGCCGTTGTTCAGGTAGGAAGGGAGATTTGCACAGCACTGATTGAGTCCGCAGAGCAGCATTCCCAGCAGGGCGAAGAGATACCAGCAGTTTTTTCGCGTTTCCGGAGCATTCCCCGCCGCCTTCGTTTCCTTCCCCAGCCCGAACAAAATTACACTGCCGACGATCAGCAGCATTCCTCCGATGCGGCTCGGCGTCGGCTCGACGTGAAACACCAGAATCCCCATCAGAAACGGGAAGAGGATGCCGGCCTGCACCACCGCCCAGACAATGCCGTTCGGCCCGCGCCGCATCGCCGCCCCCATCGCCAGAAACATGAAGTAGTTGAGGATGCCGAATGCAATCATGCTGCAGGCGGTGATCCATTTCGTCCGCGCAGAAAGTTCCGGGGCGTCCTTCATCAGCATCCCCATGGTACAGAGCACGATAACGCTGATCAAGATCCCCGTCAGAGTCTGAAACAGCTGAATATACGGAATGTTCACCCGGTTGCGCGCCGCATAGCTGACAACCACCCCGACCCAGATCCAGCTGATGCCGGTCAGCACCGCAAAAAGAATTCCCGTCGCCATATCCAACCTGTCTCCTGTCGTCTCCGCACCTTCCGGAGGCTCTCCGGTTAAGATAGCCGGATTTTTTCAGAATTCAATTACAAATAGAGATTATAGTGATTATTTCGCCGAAAAATTTATTTTCCGGTTGCAAAAAAGGGAGATTCCGCCTATATTCATGCCGGAACCGGAACGGCGGGAAACCGAAGATGAATTTTGAAATCGATCCGAAAAAAAGTATCCGCTCCCAGATCGTGGAGCATTTCCGGGCGAAAATCCGGAAAGGCGGCCTGAAGCCGGGCGACCGGCTCCCCTCCGCCCGGGAGCTGGCGGGCACGTTCGGCACGGCGGAGTCGAACGTCCACCACGCGCTGGCGGCACTGGTGAAGGAGGGGCTTCTGACCCGCCGCCCGAAGGCGGGAACCGTCGTTACGACGGGGGTGGAAAAACTGACCTGTGCGGCAATCTACCTGAGCTGGCTCTTCATTCAACGCGGAGAAAATTTCACCCGGCTGCTGATTGAAATGCTCGAGGAGAGCTTTTCCGCCCGGGGAATCCGTTGCATGGTGATCTACGACACTCCGTCGCAAAACGGGCTGGAGCAGTTGAAAAAACTGGCGGAAAACCGTCAGATTCAGGGGGTGATCGTCCGCAATCTCACGCCGGATCAGTATCCTTTTTTCGCCCGGCTGCCGATTCCGTTTTCCGCCCTCACCTCCATGCGGATTCCCAACCGGGTCTCCTTCTTCTCGACGGAAACAATCCGAGAGATCGCGACGCGAATCCGGCGGGACGGCATCCGGCAACTCGGCATCCTGGCCGCCAATCAGATTGTGAATCCGGACGGCAGTCCGGAAAACGAAATCCACCAGCAGCTGTTTCAACAGTTGCAGAGACAGCAGCTCCACGTCCGCCCGGAGTGGATCTTCGACAGCAGCCGTCTCGGCGTGGCGAAGGTGCTGGACAGCACCACGTTTGCGTACAATGGATTTCAGGCGATATGGCAGCAGCCGGAGCACCCGGAAGCGTTTCTGCTCTTCTCCGACGATCTGGTCAGCGGTCTGACGATGGCATTCTACCGCTACAACGTGAAGGTTCCGGAGGATATCCGGCTCTACATTCACAAAACGCGGGAGAATGAACTGGTGCTGCCCTTCCCCTGCACTCTGCTGGAGAACCGGATTCACGAACTTGCGGAAACGCTGGTGCAACAGCTGGTCGATCAGAGCGAAGGACGCCCCCCGACTCCCGGCCGGCTGTCGCTCGAAATCCGCGACTGGCGCCCCTGACCGCCCCTCCCCCGGTCAGCGCGGCAGGCGGTGCAGGACCAGCGCAGTACGGCAGGGCAGATAGACGCTGATGACCTCCGCTCCATTTTCATACCGGGAGTAGTAATGCTGACCCGGCTGCCGCAATCCGAAGCCGCCGAACTCCGGCGCATCGGAGTCCAGCACCGTCTCGAATTCGCCCGGCGGAACTTCAAACGCATAGTCCACCAGCGAACGCTCCGGGTGAAAGTTGAAGCAGAACCAGTAGCCATCCCGTTCGAAAATCAGCACCTTCGACTCGTTGTCAATCCGGACCGCCTGCGGACGGGTATGATAAAACTCCGCCCGTCCCGCCAGGGCCAGCATCGCCCGGTCGAAGTCCCGAAGGAAATGAAACCGCAGATTCGGCGCATCCGCCAGCGACCACTGCCGCCGCGCATGACTCAGCGACCACTGATTGCCCTCGCGCGGGAAATCAATCCATTCCGGATGGCCGAACTCATTGCCCATGAAGTTCAAATAGCCGTGCCCGGCCGCCGCCGCCGTCGCCAGACGCACCATCTTGTGCAGCGCCATCGCCCGACCCACCGCGGGGGAGTTCGAACCGATGTGCATCGCGTCGTACATCGCCGCATCCGCAAGGCGGAAAATCGCCGTCTTCCCCCCCACGATCGCCTGATCGTGGCACTCGACATAGCTGATCGAACGCTCGTCACGCCGGTGGTTGGTCAGCTCCCAGTAGAGATGGAAAAGATCCCAGTCCTGATCCGGCAGATCGAAGAGCCGGAACCACATGTCGGTCACCCCCATCGCCATGCGGTAATCGAACCCGATTCCGCCGCAGGGCGAAGAGGAGGCAAGTCCCGGCATGCCGCTCACATCCTCGGCCACCGTCACCGCATCCGGCCGGACCTCGTGGATCACCCGGTTCGCCAGCGCGAGATAGGTGATCGCATCCTCATCGATCTCATCGCCGAAATAGTCCGCGTAGCCGGTGAAGGCGCGCCCCAGCCCGTGATGCAGATACATCATGCTGGTCACGCCGTCGAACCGGAACCCGTCCACCCGGTACTCATCCAGATAGAAACGGCAGTTCGACAGCAGGAAGTGAAGCACCTCTGGCTTGGAATAGTCGAAGCAGAGCGAATCCCAGGCGGAGTGTTCGCCCCGCGCGCCTTCGTGAAAATAGGCGCAGCGCGTCCCGTCGATCCGGGCGATCCCCTCCGCCTCGTTCTTCACGGCGTGGGAGTGCACCAGATCGATGATCACCCGCAATCCGTAGCCATGCGCGGCATCGACCAGCTCCTTGAACTCCTCCGGCGTGCCGAACCGGCTCGATACGGCGAAGAAATTCGCTACATGATACCCGAAACTGCCGTAATAGGGGTGCTCCATCACCGCCATCAGCTGGATGGTGTTGTAGCCGCTCCGGGCAATCCGCGGCAGAATCTTCTCCCGATACTCCCGGTAGGTGCCGACCTTCAGCTCCTCCTGCGCCATGCCGACGTGGGATTCGTAGATCAGCGGCGCCGCAGGCCGCGGCGGAATCGGAGAGCGAAAGCAATAGGGTTCCTCCGGGTGCCACACCTGTGCCGAAAAAAGCTTCGTTCCGGGATCCTGCACCACCCGCCGGACATAGGCGGGAATCCGCGTCCCCTCCCCTTCCGGCCATTCGACATACAGCAGATAGTGCATGCCGTGCCGCAGCACATCCGCGCCGAGCCGGAGCTCCCAGACGCCGTGCTCCAGCCGGCGGAAACGGAACTCCGGCCGCCTCTGCCAGTCGGAAAAATCCCCGATGAGCGTAATCCCGGTGGCGTGCGGCGCCCATTCGCGAATCACCCACGCCCCGTCCCGGAAATGCAGCCCGAAATACTCGTGACCCGCGGCAAAATCCGCCAGCGACACTCTGCCGCCGGTCAGTCGCCGGATGGTCTCCGTCACCTTTGCACTGCGCCGCTCCAGCACGGAACGCCACGGCGCAAGATAAGGATCCCGGCAGAGATCCTCCGGATCGTTGGAAAGCCGCGGAAACCCCATGGCCGCCTCCTTCAGAATTTTCAGCTGATGCTGTGCTGAACCAGCGGACGCGCCAGCATGCTTTCGTAAATCTTGATGTACGCCTGCGCCGTCACGTCGTGGTTGAACCGCTGCCGGGATTCACGCATCACACGGCTGATGATGTTCTCCTTGACCTCGGCCGGCTGTTCGTAGAAGTGCATCGCCTCGCCCACCGCCCAGAGCAGACCGCCGTCATCGTAGGTCTCAAAGCGGAACCCGTTGCCGGTGTTCTTCGCAATGTCGAGCGGATCAACCGTATCGTGCAGACCGCCGGTGTCATGAACCACCGGCAGGCTGCCGTAATACTGGCAGGTCATCTGCGGCAGGCCGCAGGGCTCGAAGAGAGAAGGCATCAAGATGAAATCCGAGGCGGCGAAGGCCAGATGAGACAATCCTTCGTCAAAGTCACAGACCGTCACCCGGTCGTAGAAGTCGTGGAAGGCGACAATATCGCGGAACACCTTCTGATAGCTGCCGTTGGCGACAAAGGCGATCTGAAGGTTCTTCTCCCAGTAACGGTGGACCAGCTCATACAGCACATCCGCCAGCAGCTGGCACCCCTTCTGCACCGGATCCAGCCGGGACGGCCAGAAGAAGAGCGGCGCATTCTGGTCGACCTTCAAGCCGGTCCGCGCCTGGAAAGCGATCTTGTTGACCTGCTTTGCCTGCACATGAGTGTCGGCGTCGAATTTCACCTCCAGATAGGGATCCACCTCCGGCTTGCAATCCTCATCCGGGGAGTTCAGAATACCGGTTGCACAACCGGCATAGTACTTGCCCGCCATTTCCCGGCGGATGTTCTCCGGCACGAAGGAGTGGCGCCCGTCCACCACCTCCTTGAGGAAGGTCGGGCTGACCGTGTTGATGAAGTGCGCGGCAAAGATGCCGCTGGCGAGCTGGTCGACCGGGTTGGTCGAGCGGCTCTCTTCATAATTGATCGGCTGACGTTCATAATAGAGGTTCTGCCAGAAAGGCGCCGCATCGATGCCGCGGTCTTCAATCGCATCGAGCGTCGCCTTCTGGGTGTGGATGTTGTGCACCGTAAAGAGACAGGGGATTCCCATGCGGCGCGCCGCCGCCGGAATCAATCCGGTCATCCAGTCATTGCAGTGGATAAGATCAGGTTTCACCGTCGGGATGATATTGTTGATCACCTCGCGCTGAAACGCCATCGCCTGCCGGAAACTGTCGTCGGAGTAGTTGCTGTAAACCGCATCCCGGTAGTAGAAAATGCGGTCCTCCGCCAGATGGATCCGGCTGTTATGCAGATGGTTCATGTAAACCCGCAGCTCGTCGCTGATGAGTTTACCCACATCGATGTGAAACATTCTCCGGTAGTGCGGAAGCGCGACATGTACGTCGGCCCCCTGACGGAACAGCGCGCCCACCAGAGAGGCGGAAACGTCGGCCAGCCCCCCCGCCTTGGCCCGCAGAATGTTGCCCATATTGCCCATCCCCTCCGGCAGATAGGTGATCTCCGGAGTGACGACCAGAATTCTCGGTTTGCTTTTCTCCTGTCTCTTATGCATTTTCCTCTCCCCCCGCTCCGTCCGCCGCCCGGAACCGGACGGCGGACCGGAACTGTTGCAACACTGTTATTTCGGCCAGCACATGAAGCCGGGGACGCTGTTGTCCCACTCTTTTCCGCTGGCCTTGATGCGGCCGGTCAGTCCGAACCGGCCGGACACCTTACAGGTCACTTCACAGCCGTAACGGTAGTTGCCGTTGCCGAAGTTCTCCAGCACGTGCATCTTCTCCGATACGCTGGAGATGATCTCGTTGTGGGCATTCACGGTCCCGTAATAGGCTTCGACATCGACCTCTTCCGGCTTGAGTTCGCCCAGATAGACGCGGGTCGAGACCCGGAAACGGTCGCCGACATGCATGTTCTCCAGGCTGCCATCCACCTTCGGCTGCTCGATGTAGAGCTTGCCGCCGTCGAAGTTCCGGACATACCGCTCCTTGCGGGCAACCAGCTCACGGGCGTAGGCCGCGTTGTCGGCCGTCAGCTCCTCGTAGGCCTTCGTCGCCGGACGATAGAACATCCGGTCGTAATCCTCCACCATGCGGGTGCTGGAGAAATCCCCGAGTCCGGTCACGATCGACTCCTTCATCCGCTTGATCCAGCGGACCGGGAGATCGCCGCCGGCACGCTCGTAGAAGCAGGGAATGATCTCGTTTTCCAGCAGGTTGAAGAGCTCCTGCGACTCGTAGTTGTCGCGGTCCTCATCCTCCGTGTAGTAGTCGTTCCCCTCGATCGCCCAGCCGTTTTCGCCGTTGTAGGCTTCGGCCCACCAGCCGTCGAGGATGCTGCAGTTGATGACGCCGTTCACCGCGGCCTTCATGCCGGATGTTCCACTCGCCTCCTGCGGGCGGCGCGGCGTGTTGAGCCAGACGTCCACCCCCTGCACCAGCGACCGGGCCATGCCGATGTCGTAATTCTCCAGGAAGAGCAGACGGTCCTGGACGTTCTCGCGCTGCGCGAACTGAATCAGCTCCTGAATCAGCCGTTTGCCGCCGTCGTCAGCCGGGTGCGCCTTGCCGGCGAAGATGAACTGCACCGGCCGGGTCTTGTCCTTGAGCAGAGCGATCAGCCGCTCCGGATTGCGCAGCAGCAGCGTGCCACGTTTGTAGGTGGCAAAGCGGCGCGCGAAACCGACCGTCAGAATATCCGGGTCAAGCACATTCTTCTTCTTGGCGAAAGAGGCCGCGGAAGCATCGTCGGTCAGATAGCGGAAGTTGTTCTGCATCAGGCGGCGGGCCCGGCGGACCAGCGACTGACGGCAGAGTTCGTGCGCCATCCAGAGCTCCTCGTCCGGCAGACTGCGGATGCCGGCGGCCAGCACGGCCTTGTCCGGATTGTTCGCCCATTTCGGGGTCAGGTAGCGCTCATAGAGTCCCCACAGACGGGTGGAGACCCACGACGCGATGTGCACGCCGTTGGTGATATGGCCGATCGGAATCTCCGAAACCGAACGTTGCGGCCAGAGATGCTTCCACATCTCCCGCGCCACCTCGCCATGCAGACGGCTCACGCCGTTGCTGTAGTTGGCCAGCCGCAGACCGAACACGGTCATCGACATCTCGCTGGCATGATCCCGCTCGTTGATCGGAATACCCCAGCGGATGACACGATCCACATTGAGGTGCGCTTCGTTGGCGAACACCTCCAGATACGGACGCACCAGATTGATGTCGAACACCTCGTTGCCGGCCGGAACCGGCGTGTGCGTGGTAAACACATTCGAGCGCCAGACCGTTTCCAGCGCAACGTCCGGCTCATAGCCGACATCGTTGACCAGATGCGAAATCCGCGCAAGCGAAAGGAACCCGGCATGCCCCTCGTTCATATGGCAGACGGCAGGCGAGTATCCCATCGCAACCAGCGCCTTGAATCCGCCGATTCCGAGCAGCAGTTCCTGATGGAGCCGCATGCGCTTGTCGCCGCCGTAGAGCCGCCAGGTCACTTCGCGCAGATCCGGCGGGTTCTGCGGCAGCTCGGTGTCGAGCAGCAGCAGCGGCACATTGCCGACCCACAGCACCCAGACCGCGGCATAGAGATCGCGGTCCACCAGACGGATGCTGATCGTCACCGGTTTGCCGCTGGGGTCGCAGCCGCGCACCACAGGAAGGTTGTGAATTTCCGAAACCGGATAGTGTTCGGTCTGCCAGCCATTGCGGTCCAGCACCTGCCGGAAATACCCCTGACGATAGAGCAGCCCGACCGCGATCAGCGGCAGTTTGAGATCGGACGCGGCCTTCAAGTGGTCACCGGCGAGCACGCCGAGACCGCCGGAGAAAATCCGGATGCTCTCGTGGATGCCGAATTCCAGAGAGAAATAGGCAACCGTCCGCTTGCTGACGTCATCCTGTTTGGGAATCACGCGTTCAAACTCCGCCTGCACCGCACGCAGCTGGCGGATATAACCGGAATCCCGCGCCAGCTCCTCAAGTCTCGCCTGCGGCACCATCCGGAGAAACTCCTTGACACTGCCGGAGACATCCCGCCAGAGATTCGGGTTGATGCGCACAAAAAGCTCGATGGCCTGCGGATGCCAGCACCACCAGATGTTATTGGAAAGAGTTTCCAGAAACTTGAGTTCATCCGGAATCCGGGGAGCCACATTGTAAAGTTGAAGTTCCATAAAAAACATCCGTCTGGGTTATTGTTGTTTCGGAAAAAGCATCGGACATCCCCCGGGGAAGGCCGCCCCCGTCAACACGACAGGCCCCTTCTCCACAGAAAGCCGGCGCCTCATCCGTCGAATTTCATCTCAGCAAGAAATGGTGTAAAAAACTCTCACTTCGCATCGACCACCAGCACGCTGTTGAGCGTGCCGAGCGAATTCGGAGCAAAATTGGGATTGCCCTCATCCAGCTTCCACTCGCCGTCCACGACGAACTTGTACTCGTAGGTACCGGGCTCAAGAAGCATGCGGCAGCTGTAAACGCCGGAGTTCTCCTTGTCGACCAGTTGCTTTTCCGGCTTCCAGCCGTTGAAGGAGCCGGCCACCCGGACATCCTTGCCGGGAGCGTCCTCCAGGATGAAAGTGACACTTCTGCGCGGCGCGCGCGGCGTTTTCGCCATATTTCTTCTCGCCATGATCACACCTCCACATCCAGAATGGTTTTTTCTATTTCTCAAACGGCATCATCACC
>NZ_DBEXAY010000228.1:0-12685 GCF_048170485.1 Victivallis sp.
TTGAAAAAATCCGCTTGTAATCGCGGAGGACAATGGTATATTAAACCTAGATAAAAAAATATCGATGTTAAAATATCGATATTCCGGTACCGAACTTTTCGGTATCTCCCCATGGATCATCAACCCGATTTCAGGAGGACGGAATTATGAGTGTGAAGGAAACCAAAACCCGGCCGGTGGAAAAAGCCGCTGTCCCCGGGGACGAACAGGAGCGTGAACAACTCAATGCCTTGATCGCCAAAGTGAAGGCGGCACAGGTGAAGTACGCGGAATACACCCAGGAGCAGGTGGATGCGATTTTCGCCGCCGCCGCGCTCGCCGCGAACAACGCGCGGATTCCGCTGGCGCAGATGGCGGTTGCCGAGTCCGGTATGGGCGTGGTCGAAGACAAGGTGATCAAGAACCACTTCGCCGCCGAGTACATCTACAACAAGTACCGCGACATGAAGACCTGCGGCGTGATCGAGGAGAACGAGGCGATGGGAATCGCCAAGGTTGCGGAACCGGTCGGCGTCATCGCCGGAATCGTCCCGACCACCAATCCGACTTCGACCGCGATCTTCAAATCCCTGCTGGCGCTCAAGACCCGCAACGGTATCATCTTCAGTCCGCACCCGCGCGCCAAGAAGTGCACCGTCGCCGCGGCGAAGATCGTGCTCGATGCCGCTGTCAAAGCGGGCGCTCCTGAGAACATCATCGGCTGGATCGACGAGCCCTCCGTGGCGCTTTCCGGCCATCTGATGAGCCATCCGGATATCAGCCTGATTCTGGCCACCGGCGGCCCCGGCATGGTCAAGGCCGCCTATTCGAGCGGCACCCCCGCGGTCGGCGTCGGCCCCGGCAACGTGCCGGTGGTGATCGGCGACACCTGCGACATCCGCATGGCGGTAAGCTCGATCCTGCAGAGCAAGACCTTCGACAACGGCATGATCTGTGCTTCCGAGCAGTCGGTGACCGCGCTGGCTTCGATCTACGACGATGTCAAGAAGGAGTTCACCTATCGCGGCGGTTACATCCTCTCGAAGGAGGAGGCCAAGAAGGTCGGCGACGTGATCCAGATCGACGGCAAGCTCAATCCGAAGATCGTCGGTCAGAGCGCCTGCCGCATTGCCGAAATGGCGGGGATCAAGGTGCCGGCCGGCACGAAGGTCCTGATCGGCGAAACCGACGGCGTCGGTCCGGATTATCCGTTCAGCCGGGAAAAGCTCTCTCCGGTCCTTGCGCTCTACAAGGCGAAAACCTACGAGGACGCGGTCGAAAACGCGAAGAAACTGCTCGAATACGGCGGTCTCGGCCACACCAGCGTGCTCTACACCAACTCGCAGAACTTTGAGCGTGCCAAATACTTCGGCCATATGATGATGTCCTCCCGTACGCTGGTCAACATGCCGTCCAGCCAGGGCGCGATCGGCGATATCTACAACTTCGCGCTGAATCCCTCTCTGACGCTCGGTTGCGGCAGCTGGGGCGGCAACTCGGTCAGCGAGAACGTCACGCCGAAGCATCTGTTGAACATCAAGTCCATTGTGAAACGGAGAGAGAACATGCTGTGGGTCAGAATTCCTCAGAAAGTTTATTTCAAATATGGCTGCCTGCCCACCGCGCTCGGCGATCTTGAAGGCCGTCGGCGGGCGTTTGTTGTCACCGACAAATTCCTCTACTCGAGCGGGATGCTTGCCGATCTGCAGCACAAGCTCGATTCGATGAACATCGCTTACAAGGTCTTTGCCGATGTCGAGCCGGATCCGACCATTCAGCTCGCCCGGCGCGGTCTGGAGCAGATCAACTCCTTCCAGCCCGATGTGATCATCGCGGTCGGCGGCGGTTCGCCGATTGACGCGGCCAAGATCATGTGGCTGATGTACGAGCATCCCGAGATCCGTTTTGAAGATGTCGCCATGCGCTTCATGGATATCCGCAAGCGGATCGTCCGCCTGCCGGAACTCGGCAAGAAGGCGATGATGGTCGCTGTGCCGACCACTTCGGGAACCGGTTCGGAAGTGACCCCGTTCGCGGTGATCACCGACGCCGACACCGGCAACAAGTACCCGATTGCGGATTACGCGCTGACGCCGAACATGGCGATCATCGACACGCAGCTGGTCATGAAGCTGCCGAAGCAGTTGACGGCATACAGCGGCATCGACGCTCTGACGCACGCACTGGAAGCGCGGGTTTCGGTGATGGCGAGCGATTACACCAATGCGCTGGCGATGGAAGCCGCCAAGCTGATCTTCGAAAATCTGCCGCGCTGCTACCACGACGGCCCGATGGATGAAGAGGCGCGTGAGCACATGCACAACGCGTCGGCCATGGCCGGCATGGCGTTCGCAAACGCCTTCCTCGGCGTCTGCCACTCGATGGCGCACAAGCTCGGCGGTATGTACCATGTTCCGCACGGCCTCGCCAATGCGATGCTGATCTGCGAGGTGATCCGGTACAATGCCACCGACTGCCCGACGAAGCAGGGGACCTTCCCGCAGTACAAGTATCCGCATGCCAAGGCGGCCTACGCCAATCTGGCGACCTACTGCGGATTGGACGGGCGCGACGACGATGAGCGTGTTGAGAATCTGATCGAGGCGATCGAGAAGCTCAAGGCTGAGCTGGAGATTCCGAAGAGCCTCAAGGCCTACGGCATCGACGAGAAGACCTTCCTGGACAATCTCGACGAACTGGCGGTCAAGGCGTTCGACGATCAGTGCACCGGCGCGAACCCGCGTTACCCGCTGATCGAGGAAATCAAGCAGATGCTTCTCAACGTCTACTACGGCCGGTAATCGACGGCTGCAGCGCAGAGGGACTCTTCCTTTCGGGAGGGTCCTTCTTTTTTTCTGTTGGAAGTTCCCTTTTTTTCGTGCGATTTGACTTGAAAAATCTGCGGTTTCAATGTAGATTCCCCGCATAACCATGGAAAGGAACGTCTGATGGCGAAACCGAAGATTGTAGTCTGCCTCGGCAGCTCCTGCTTTGCGCGCGGCAATGAGGAAAATATCCGCGTGGTCGAAGCATATCTCAAGGAAAACTCCTACCAGGATGATGTCGATGTCGAACTCTCCGGCACGCTCTGCCAGGGGCGGTGTGCCGACGGGCCGAATGTGATCGTGGACGGGAAGATTTACAGCAAGGTGGAGCCGGGGGTGATGCTGGATATTCTCCGCCAGACGCTGCCGCCGCGCAGCTGATTTCGCGGAAGCCGAACGAGAAGGAGCATTCACCATGAATCTGCATTTTCCGGTGTTTACGACCGAAAACATCTGCCATGACTGCTACAAGTGCATCCGGCACTGCCCGTGCAAGGCGATTCGCATCGTCGACGGCCGGGCCGGGGTGATTCAAGAACTCTGTGTCGCCTGCGGCATGTGCGTCAAAGTCTGCCCGGCGCACGCCAAGAAAATCCGTCCTGACCTGGCCCGGGCGCGCTATCTGCTCGGGACGGGGAAGAAGGTTTACGCGTCGCTTGCCCCTTCGTTTGTCAGCTATTTCCGCAATATTCCGAAGGGGGCGCTGGTTGCCGCGATCAAGCGGCTGGGATTTGCCGGAGTCAGCGAAACTGCGCTCGGCGCTCAGGTGGTCAGCGCGGAGACTGGAGCGTTTCTTGCCAAGGCGGAGCCGGGGGTCTACCTCTCCAGCGCCTGTCCGGCGGTGGTGGATTTTGTCCGCAAATACGCGCCGGATTATGCGAAGAATGTCGTGCCGGTTCTTTCCCCGGTGCTGACGCACACCAAGATTCTCCGCCAGACCTTCGGCGATGAGATCGGGGTGGTGTTTTTCGGCCCCTGCGTCGCCAAGAAGAATGAGTCCGACCGCCATCAGGAGCTGCTGGATCTCGCGCTCACCTTTGCCGATCTGCAGGAGTGGCTGACGGAGGAGGGGATCGATCCTGCCTCGATCAATCCGACCGATTTTCAGAATATGGTCCCGGAAGCCGCTGAAGAGGGGCGGGTCTATGCGATCGAAGGCGGCATGAACGACACGTTGCGTGCGCCGTCCGCCGACATCCGCTACCTCGCGGTCTCCGGGCTGGCAAACCTCAACCGCCTGCTGTGTGAGGATCCTGAGGCGGCGAATTCGAAGGCGTGCAAGATCTTCATCGAATGCCTCGCCTGTCCGGGCGGGTGCGTCAACGGGCCGGTGATGCCGGCCCGGCAGGGCGGAACGCTTGGCGCGGTCATCGAGGTCGCCCGCGAGTATGACGGCAACAACAGTCTGGCGCGTCCGACCGATCTGCCGATCGAAGAGGTGGTTCATGCGGAGCCGGAGCCGGCGCCGGAGGTGACGGAGGAGCAGTTGCGCAATGCGCTCGCCTCGGTCGGCAAATTCACTCCCGCCGACGAACTCAACTGCGGCGGATGCGGCTACTTCAGCTGCCGGGACTTCGCCCGGGCGCTGGTGGCGAACAAGGCGGAGGTGGAGATGTGCGTCTCCCATCTGCGGCAGCTGGCCCAGAAGAAGAGCAACGCATTGATTCGCTACATTCCGGCCGGGGTGGTGATCGTAGACCGCCATCTGCGGATTGTCGAATGCAACCGCCGGTTTGCCGAACTCTTCGACGAGGACACGGTGCTGGCCTACGACTCCTGCGGCGGGCTGACCGGCGCGGAACTGAGCGCCTTTGCCGATTTCAGCGATCTTATGGCGGCGGCGCTGCTTTCGGGCGGCGAGGTGGAGCGGCACAATCAGGTGTGCGGTGACAAGATTCTGAACATCAGCGTCTTCACGATTTCTCCGAATCAGAGTGTCGGAGCGATCATTCAGGACGTCACCAGTCTCGAACTTCACCGGGAACAGGTTTCGGAGAAGGCGCGCGCGGTGATCCGCAAGAACATCATCACGGTGCAGAAGATCGCCCGGAATCTGGGCGAACACATGGCTGAAACGGAGATTCTGCTGCGCGAAGTTGCCGGCAGTTACACTGAGATCAAGGGGAAGAAGTGACATGCCGAACGATGTTTTCGTCGAAATGGAGTGTTTTCAGCTCTGCCACGACGGGGAGATTGTCTGCGGAGACGACTTCCTGTTCGAGCGGCTCGAGCAGGAGAACCGTCACCTGGCGGTGCTTTCCGACGGTCTCGGCAGCGGCATCAAGGCGAATCTGCTGGCCTGCATGACCACGACGATGGCGCTGGAGTTCGTCCGTTCGAATATGGATGTGCTGCTCTCCGCCGAGATCATCATGGATACGCTGCCGGTCTGCGAAGTTCGCCGGATCAGTTATGCGACCTTTTCGATCTTCGACCTGCAGATCGGCGGGAAGTCCCGGATCATCGAAATGGACAATCCGCCGTTCATCCATCTTCGCAACGGCAAGGATCTCAAAGTGAGCCGGCAGAGCATGGTGTCGGAACGCTGGCCGGACCGCCGGGTGCAGCTGGCGGAAATCTACGCGATTACCGGGGACCGGCTGATCGCTTTTTCGGATGGCGTCGCGCAGGCCGGACTCGGCCAGCCCGGCTGCAAATTCGGTTGGCGCCGCGAGGGCGCGCTGGAGTTCATTCAGGCGGAAGTGGCGAAGGACCCGGCGATCTCCGCGCGCGAACTGTCACAGCGGGTGGTCTATGCGGCGCGGAATCACAACAAGGACAATCGCTGTATCGACGATATCAGCTGCATGGTGATCTACCTGCGCAAACCGCGTCGGTTGCGGTTGCTGACCGGGCCGCCGTTCCGGCCGGAGTCGGATACCGCTTATGCGGAACTGGTGCGGAATTTTGACGGGAAAATCATCCTTTCCGGCGGGACCACGGCGAACATTGTTTCACGCGAGCTGAAGCGGCCGATCGATGTCGACATGAAGCTGGTGATGAAGGCGGGAAATCTGCCGCCGCCGGCGCGCATGGAAGGGGTGGATCTGGTGTCGGAGGGAATTCTGACGCTGACCGATGTGGTGCAGCGTCTTGAAGCGGATCCTCCGCTGACAACGCCGGTTCCGCTGGCGGCGAAGCAGATGATCGACCTGTTCCGGGAGAGCGACGAGATTGAATTCATCGTGGGAACCAAGGTCAACGAGGCGCATCAGGATCCCAGTCTGCCGATGGATCTGGAGATTCGCCGCAACATCGTTCGGCGGCTGAAGACGGTTCTGGAGAATAAATATCGGAAACGTGTGCTGATGCGTTATTTTTGAATTCCATCAACATTAATATAAGGATATTCCTCACCATGAGCGAATCAAACAAGATCAAAGTGGAAATTTGTCTGGGCACCACCTGTTATGTGCTGGGATCGTTCCGGCTGTCTACGCTGGAAGAGCAGCTTCCGGAGGATCTCCGGGGGGTGGTCGACGTTGTCGGAAGTGCCTGCCTGGATCTGTGCCACGACCGCAATTACGGCAATGCTCCCTTCGTTCGAGTCAACGGCGACCGTATTGTAGACAATGCGACGGTTGAGAAGGTGATCGATGTCATTCGTGAGGAGGTTACAGCAGGAGGAAAACAGGCATGAACAATGCGGAAAGAACTCGCCGGGAACTGATGATCCGGGCGATCAAGGACTATTATGACGGTATTCTGGCCGATACGATCGACCGGATTCCGATCGAGATGCGGCCGCGGACGGCGGAACCGAACCGTTGCTGCATCTACAAGGATCGTGCCATGCTCAAATACCGCCTGATGGCTCTTCTCGGGTTCGGCATGGAGGAGGAACGGGATGAAACGATGCCGCTTCGGGAGTATCTGAAACAGGCTGAGGCCGGGAAAAATCACACGGCGGCGGTGCTTTCGGTCTGCAGCGTCGGTTGCCACGGCTGCGTCGACAGCCATGTGCAGGTGAGCAGCAGCTGCGTCGGCTGTTTTGCCCGGCCCTGCGTGGCGACCTGTCCGCGTCAGGCGATCACCGTCATCAATCAGCGTTCGACCATCGATCGGTCGAAGTGCATCAACTGCGGCAAATGCATCGCGGTCTGCCCGTATCATGCGATTATCCGCAACCCGCTTCCGTGCGAAGATGTCTGCCCGGTCGGTGCGATCGGCAAGGCGGAGGACGGGCGGGTCAAGCTGGATTTCAGCAAATGCATCTACTGCGGCAAATGTTTCCGTGCCTGTCCGTTCAGCACGATCATGGAGCGCTCCCAGCTGATCAACATTCTCAATGCGCTCAAGAGCGGGCGCAAAGTGGTGGCGATGGTTGCTCCTTCGATTACGGATCAGTTCCCGGGGAAGATCGAGCAGCTGTTTGCGGCGCTGAAGATGGCCGGGTTCCACGACATCATCGAAGTGGCGCTCGGCGCGGAGCTCACCACCAAGCATGAGGCGGAGGAGTTCTACGAACGCATGGCGCGGGGTGAAAAGCTCATGACCAGCAGCTGCTGTCCGGCATGGGTGCTGGCGGCGCAGCGTCACATTCCGGATATTGTTCCGATGGTCTCCTCCACGCCGAGTCCGATGGGATATGCCGGCCGGCTGGCGCGGGAGAAGTATCCGGATGCGGTAAACGTATTCATCGGGCCCTGCATCGCCAAGCGGCGGGAGGCGCAGTCCGACCCCAACACGGATTTCGTCATGACGTTCGAAGAGCTCGGCGCGCTTTTCGCCGCGCTGGAGATCGACGTCATTTCGCTCAATGCGGAACCGCTGGCGGAGCCGGCGACCTCGTTTGCCCGCAATTTCGCGCACAGTTGCGGCGTGACGGAGGCGATTCTGGAGGAGATGAGCGAAGAGTCGCCGGATCCCAAGCGGCCGAAGATCGATGGCAAGTTCATCAACGGCTTGGATCGTAAATCGGTGAACATGCTCAAGATGTACGCCAAGGGGAAACTGCCCGGCAACTTCGTGGAGGTCATGGCCTGCACCGGCGGTTGCGTCGGCGGACCGTGCTCGTTGACGCGCTGAAGAGAAAAATAGGGATCAAGATCGGGGTGGAGTGCAATGCTCCGCCCCGTTTTTTTTGCAGAAAAAATCAGCGTGCTTTGCGATAGGCCGCCGGAGAGAGGCCGGTTGTTTTGCGGATGACCCGGGCAAAATAGCCGGAATCCCGAATTCCGGTTTCGCGGGCGATGTTGTGAATCGGCATCCGGCTGCTGCGCAGAAGGTGCAGGGCGTGCTGAATGCGCAGGCTGTGCAGATATTTCCCGGGGGAGATCTGCATGCGCGACGTGAAAATGCGTGTCAGCGTGGCGCGGTGCACTCCCAGCCGATCGCATAGGGTGTTGAAATTGACCTCGGGATTGCGAAATTCCCGACGGGCGAGCGAGAGAAACGCATCGATCAGTTTGCCCTCCCGGCTGCCGTCGGAGTGGGTGCCCCCCGCCGCCGCCAGGATTTCGCAGAGAACGGCGATGTTGCGGCGCATCGCTTCGGCGGTGTTCTCGCGCAGACCGTCTTCAAACCGGCGAAACGCCTCTTCCGGGCACTCGCCGGAGGCGGCAAGATGGCGGGCGTAGCCATAGCCCTCCAGAAACCGTTCCGCATCCGGTCCGTCGAATGTGATCCAGCGGATGCGCAGAATTCCCTCCCGCTGCCGGGTGAAGCAGCGCAGGCCGGGCGGAGTGAACCAGACGCCGCCCGGTTCCATTTTGAATTCCTCGCCCTCCTGGGTGACGTCGCCTTTGCCGGAGAGACACCAGTTGAGCTGGACGAACGGTCGAGGCATGGAGTCCTGAACACCTCCTTCGCAATACTCCGACAGTCCGGCCGAACGCGGATAGACCGGCAGCTTCCAGGCCGGCAAGGTTCGATAGTCCGGACGGGTGATAAGAGTTCGATTGAGATGCGACATAATTCACCTTTCAGGCGACAAAAATTTCATTGTCAAAGAAGATATCTTCTGATATACTATATACAGAAATCCAATTTTTGCAAACAGGAGGAAGATATGGCTCGAACCGTCGAGATCGGAAACCGTGAAATCCGGGTGGATGGAAATCCCGTGCAGATTCTGTCGGGTGCGATGCACTATTTCCGGATCCATCCGGATTACTGGCGCGACCGGATCGTCAAACTGCGGCAGTGCGGATTGAATACGCTTGAAAGCTATCTGGCATGGAACGTACATGAGCCGAAAGAGGGGGAGTTCGACTTCTCGGGCGGGAAAGATTTTTCCCGCTATTTCGAGCTTGCCGCAGCGGAGGGGCTGATGGTGATAGTCCGCCCCGGGCCCTACATCTGCTCCGAATGGGATCTCGGCGGACTGCCTGCCTGGCTGCTGACGAAACCGGGAATGCGGCTCCGCTGTATGAACAAGCCCTATCTCGATGCGGTGGAACACTATCTGGATGCGATCATTCCGCAGCTGCGCCGCCTTCAGTGGACCGCCGGGGGGCCGGTGATCGCCATTCAGCTGGAAAACGAGTACGGAGCCTACGGCAACGACCATGATTATCTGCGCTTCCTGCAGAAGAAGTATCGGGAAGGCGGCATTACCGTGCCGCTGTTCACCTCCGACGGGGCGGATGATACGATGCTCCGTTGCGGGACACTGCCGGATGTGCCTGCCACGGTCAATTTCCGGAATCATCCGGTGGAAAATTTGAAGCGTCTGGAAGAGTTCCGCCCCACTGACCCGCCGTTTGTCATGGAGTTGTGGGACGGAGGCGCGCATCACTGGGGGAACCTCTATCCGGAGCACGATGCGGAAGCGGTGCGGCAGGATGTCCGCGAGGTGCTGGAACACCGTTTCCATATGAATCTTTACATGTTCCACGGCGGCAGCAATCCCGGATTCATGAACGGGGCGAATGAGTGGGGGGGCCGCTACGGCGCCATGCTTTCCACCTACGATGTCGATGCCGCATTGCGCGAGGAGGGGGATCCCACGCCGAAGTACTTTGCGATTCAGGAGGAGATCAAGCGGTTTCACCCCGAGGCAAACATCGGCACGCCGACCTCTCTGCCCAAACGGGCTTACGGTGAGATTCCGTTGACGGAGTTCGTTGCGCTCGACGAGGCGCTGCCCATGCTTTCGTCGCCGGTCCCGGTTGCTGCGCCGGAGACGATGGAGCATTTCGGGCAGGCGTATGGATTCATCCTCTACCGGACGAAGGTGGCGGTGAAGCCGGGCGTCTACCCGCTCCGGCTGGATCAGTTGCGCGACCGGGCGATCGTGCTGGTTGACGGACGAATCGCCGGAATTCTCGATCGCAACAGTTCCCCCTGCGTCTGCCAGATCTCCATTCCGCCGGGCGGGGCAGAGCTGGAGATCCTGGTTGAAAACATGGGGCGTATCAACTACGGCAGCGAGATGGAGCATGAGCGCAAGGGAATCACCGGGGCCGGATTTTTCGCCTACCTTCACCTTTTCGGCTGGGAGGTGTGGCCGCTTCCGCTGGAGGATCTCTCCCGGGTGGCCTTCCTGCCGCTGGCCGGCACCCCTCCGCCGGTTCCGGCGTTTTACCGCGGATGCTTCACGGTGGATGAGGAGCCGTGCGACACCTTTCTTGCGGTGCCGGGGGGCGGACGCGGCTGCCTCTTCCTCAACGGAACCAATCTCGGCCGCTACTGGCAGATCGGGCCGCAGCGGACGCTTTATGTGCCGGCTCCACTGCTCCGGCGCGGGAAGAACGAAATCATCCTCTTCGAAACCCAGGGGCTCGGGGAGCCGCTGGTCCGTTCGCTGGCACAGCGCGATTTCGGACCGTGCCTGAAGATGCAGATCTAAGCGGACTCTTCCGGAGGAAGTGCTCCATCATCCGGGCGGCGCAGGCGAATCTCCACCGCTTGCGTGGTCGCGGCGGAGAGGGGAGCGCAGGCGCTGTGGCGGATGCCCGGCGCCCAGAGAACCCGCCCGTTCGGCTCGCGCAGAACCGGGCAGGGGTAATCGAAGGGGAGTTTGCGGTCGATCCGGAGTTTCTTCAAAGAGAGTTCGGTTGTGCGGCCGAATGGAAGAATCCGATCGCCGGGGCGGCGGCGATCCACCACCAGTTCATCCGGCAGCAGTGCGGCGTCGAAACGCGCTTCAAAGAGCGTCGGCGGCGCGTCCGCGGAATTGAACGGGTGAAGTTCCAGCTGAAACTCCCCCCAGCGGAACCGGGGATTGCTCCGCCAGCGCCAGACTTCCGGGCCGGGGAGGGGCATGTCATCCGCCGGATGCATTCGGCCGCGGTGAACGAGAAAGGTGCACATGCCGCTGAGCGGAATGCGCACCGCTTCCGCCGAATCGTCGCTCCAGGCGGTGCGGAGGCGGGCGAGAAAAGCAGGCGGAGGCAGCACCTCCCGCCCGGCAAGTTCGGAGAGGTGGTACCGGAGCACCCGGATCTGGAGCGCCTGCGGCAGACTTCGCCAGAACTCCACTGTGGTTTCTCTCTTCTCTTTGATGGCGGCAAACCGTTCGCGGGCCGCCTCTTCCAGAAATTCAGCGTCCTGCCGGAGGGTTTCGAGCGAATGGAGCAATCCGGCGGCGGCACCGGGAATCCGGCGCCGGAACTCCGGCAGAATGATATTGCGCAACGCATTGCGTCGGAAAGTATTTTCCTGATTGCTGGAGTCGGTTCTCCACCGGAGATTTTGCGCGCGGAGAAACGCTTCGATTTCGGCGCGCGGGAACGCGAGCAGGGGGCGGAGGATCGTCATGCCGTCGAGCCGCGAGACCGGCCGCATTCCGGCCAGGCCGGAGACGTTGGAGCCGCGCGCCAGCCGGAGAAAGAGCGTTTCCACCGCGTCGTCGGCATGGTGGCCGAGCACCACGACAGCTCCCGGAAATTCGGTGACAAGCTGCTTCCAGACGGCGAGCCGTGCGGCACGGGCGCGCTCCTCCAGACCGGGCCCGGGGAAGAGGCCGAGCGGGATTTCGCGGAAGGGCACATCGCAGCTTCCGGCGAAGGCGCGGGCGGCGGCGGCGTCCTGCCGGGACTCTTCGCCGCGCAGGCCGTGTTCAAAATGGATGGCGGTGACAGGGCAGTTGTACCGGTCGCGGGCGCGGAGACAGGCGAGCAGTGCCACGGTGCTGTCAGCGCCGCCGGAAAAGCCGGCGAGAAGGGGTCGGCCGGCAAAAGGAGCAAAAATTTTATCGCATTCTTCAAGTTGCATTTGTAATCGTCCGCATTTCGTTATAATATATGTGGCGAACAACGAAAAGCAAGGAGTGAACCGTCGTATGGCATATATTGTCGTGGCCACCACCAACGCCCACAAGGTGGATGAGTATCGGAAACTGCTCGAAGGGCAGAAGGTCGAATTGAAGTCTCTGCTGGATTATCCGGCGTTCCCCGGCGTGGAGGAGACTGGGAAGACGTTCCGGGAAAACGCCGGAATCAAGGCGCTGGCGGCCTGCAAATACTGCGATGTCCCGGCTTTTGCCGACGACTCGGGGCTGGAGGTGGAGGCGCTGGACGGCCGCCCCGGCATCTACTCCTCGCGCTACGCGCCCACGGATGCCGAGCGCATCGCTAAACTGCTCGGCGAACTCAAGGGCAAGGAGAACCGGCGGGCCCGCTTTGTCTGCGCCATTGCCATCGCCGTCAACGGTGAGGTGATCGAGACGTTTGAAGGCGAGGTCCGGGGGACGATCGTCGATGCTCCCCGCGGCGCCGATGGCTTCGGATACGACCCGATTTTTCAACCGGATGGCTATGACCAGACCTTCGGCGAGATGCCGCAGGAGCTGAAAAACCGTATCAGCCACCGTGCGGCGGCCTTTCAGCTGGCGTTGAACTTCGTCGAAGACGAGATGTCCGTTCTGGATGACGACTTCGATCTCTGACGGGAAGCTGCGGCAATCCTGTCTGCCTCTTTCCGGCGAAAGAGGCTTT
>NZ_DBEXAY010000229.1:0-15590 GCF_048170485.1 Victivallis sp.
AAAAAGCAAGCCGCTTTTCTCACTGCGGGCGGAATTCCTGTCGCAGAGCTTCGAAGGTGTCGTTTTCGATCGCCGTGCGGATCCGCTCCATCAGATGGAGGAAGTAGTGCAGGTTGTGGAGCGTCACCAGCCGCACGCCGAGGATCTCCCCGACGTTGAAGAGGTGGCGGATGTACGCCCTGGTGAAGTTGCGACAGGCGTAACAGCTGCATTCCGGATCGATCGGCGTGAAGTCGCGGGCGTACCGCCCCGCTTTGATCGGAATGGTTTCGCCGTTCCCGACAAAGGCCGAACCGTGGCGGCCGAGCCGGGTCGGCATCACGCAGTCGAACATATCCACGCCGCGGGCGACGCTCTCGACGATCTGCCGCGGGGTGCCGACCCCCATCAGATAGCGCGGGGCGTTTTCCGGCAGGCAGGGGGCGGCCGCGTCGATGGCGATCATCATCTCCGGCTCGCTTTCGCCGACCGAGACGCCGCCGATGGCGTAGCCGTCGAAGCCGATTCCGACGATCTGCTCCGCGGCGCGGCGGCGCAGTTCGGGGTAGGTCGAACCCTGCACGATGCCGAAGCGGATCTGGCCGTCGTTGAGCGGCTGTTCGCGCGACATCCGCTCCCAGCGGGCGGTGATGTTGAGCGATTTCTCCGCCTGTTCCGGCGTGGCCGGGTAGGGGGTGCACTCGTCGAACGCCATGACGATGTCCGAGTCGAGCATCCGCTGGATGCGCATCGACTCGACCGGCCCGAGGAAGAACCGGGTGCCGTCGATGTGCGAGGCGAAGCGGACCCCGTCCGGTTCCAGTTTGCGCAGTTTCGCGAGACTGAACACCTGAAACCCGCCGGAATCGGTCAGAATCGAACGATCCCAGTGTTCGAAGCGGTGCAAACCGCCGGCGGCCTCGATCAGCTCCGGCCCCGGACGCAGAAAAAGGTGGTAGGTGTTGCCGAGAATGATCTGCGCACCGAGCTCCTCCAGCTCCGCCGGAGACATCGCCTTGACCGTGGCGCGGGTGCCGACCGGCATGAACACCGGGGTTTCGATCGTGTTGCGCCGTGTGGTGAGCCGGCCGCGCCGGGCGGCGCTGCCGGAATCTTTTTTGAGCAGTTTGAACATGGGCGGCTCAGAGGTTGACGAACATTCCGGAATAGAGCTCTTCCGTATGCCGGCCGAGCGCTTTCGCCAGCTCCGAGGCGAAGGCGAAGACTGCGCCCGGACCTTTGCCGGTGACCAGGCGCCCGTCCCGTTCCGCCAGGCGTCCGGTTGGAACGGCGCCGCCGAGTTCACTTTCGAATCCGGGGTACATGGTGAACCGCTTCCCCTTGAGCAATCCGGCGCGGGCGAGCACGATCGGCGCGGCGCAGATGGCGGCAACCACGCCGCCTTCGGCGTCGATTCGCCGGACCAGTTCGATCACCTTGTCGGAGTCGCGCAGCGTGGTCGCTCCGGGCAGTCCGCCCGGCAGATAGACCGCGTCGAACTTCGCGTCGCCGCACTCGGCGAGCGTGGTGTCCGCCACCATCGGGATCCAGTGGGACCCCATCACTTCGCGCGCCTTCAGACCCGCCGTCGTCACATCGAATTCCAGACGGCGCAACACGTCGAGCACTGCGACCGCCTCGGTCTCTTCAAAGCCGTCCGCCAGGACCGCGAGAATCGTTTTCATGCTGAAATCCTCCGTTTTTCCCTTGCAAAAGCGCCGGGATGCACTATGTTTTCCGTTGTCACAGATATACTATATAACCATTCTTGAAATCTGGCAATCATGTTTGAACGGGATTTGACCCTTTTTCACGAACACCTCGTCGCGGTGCGGGGGCTTTCGCGCAACACCACCGGCGCCTACCTGAGCGATCTGCATGAGTTCCGGGAGTTTCTCGAGGGAATCGGCGTGAAGAGCTGGCGCGAGGTGGACCGCGACCTGGTGCTCGATTACCTCGACGGCGAACGGGAGAAGGGGATGCAGACCGCGACGCTGGCGCGGCGGCTGGTTTCGATCAAGATGTTCTTCCGCTTTCTGCACGAGGAGGGGCTGATTCCCGAGGATTTCACCGCGGTGATGGATTCGCCGAAACTGTGGCGGATTCTGCCGGACTTCCTCTCCGAACAGGAGGTGGATGCCCTGCTGGCCGCCTACCCGAACTCGGCGAAATTCCCGCTGGAGATGCGCAACCGGGCGATCCTCGAACTGCTCTACGCCTCCGGACTGCGGGTGTCGGAGGCGGCGAAACTGCCGCTGACCGGCGTGGATTTCGACAACGAACTGCTCCGCGTGGTCGGCAAGGGGAGCAAGACCCGGATCGTGCCGGTGGGGAAGACCGCACTGCGCACGCTGCGCCGCTATCTCGAGGAGGTGCGGCCGGAACTGGCGGAGAAAAATCCTCTGTGCGGCTGCGTTTTTCTCTCCAAAAGCGGGCGGCCGCTCAACCGCGAATGGATCTGGAACATGGTCAAAACCGCCGCCGAACGGGCGGGAATCCGCAAGAACGTTCACCCGCATACATTGCGTCACTCATTTGCCAGCCATCTGCTCGCCCACGGCGCCGATTTGCGGGTGATCCAGGAGATGCTCGGCCACGCGGATATCAGCACGACCGAGATCTACACCCATGTGGACCGGAGCCGTCTGGTGGCGGTTCACCGCAAATTCCATCCGCGCGGCTGAACGCCAGCCCGGTTTTTTCTGCCGGAAGCTCTTGCCGGGTGGTTGAAAAGTGCTTGGAACGATGATATGATACACGCCGGACGCACTCCGGGCGAATCCGGGGGCGCGGAACAGGGAGGCCGGAAAGGCTATGAAAATCTTTGAAGAGATCGGCCGCGTCGCATTCGGCGACATGACGGCGATGTTTTTCCGCGAAAAGGGGAAGGTCTGTTTTACGCTGGTGCCGGCGGGGATGGAGGAGGAAATTCCGGAGCATTGCAAACTCCTCAACGACACCGTCGGCTGCCGCGGCTACACCCTCTCGGGGGATCGGGACACTCTGGCGATCCAGCCGGAGAGTGCGGTGCAGTTCAAAATCGCCGGCGATGCGTATTGGGATAACTTTTCCGCCGGCCGCACCATGCGCAACTCCGGCAGCGTCGACCAGCTCTGCTTCGACGGCCTCCGGCAGGAGGAGGGCAAAGCGGTTCTGCACTTCCACGACGGGCGCGGACTTCAGCTGGAGCAGACCATGCGCCAGCTGCCGGGCCGCCCCTGGATCGAAATCAACACCACGCTCACCAACTCCGGCAGCGAGGCTGTGACCGTGGAGATGCTCTCGAGCTTCTCGCTCGGACTGCTTTCGCCGTTCCAGCCGGATGACGGCGTGGAGTGTTACCGCATCCACCGCTGGAGCTCCAACTGGAGCGCGGAGGGGCGGCACGAGCCCCGCAGTGTCGAAGAGCTGGGCATGGAGAGGTCGTGGAGCGCCTTCGGCGTCCGGGTGCTCCGTTTCGGCGAGCAGGGTTCGATGCCGGTGCGGGGGTACTTCCCGCAGGTGGCATTTGAGGATACCCGCGCCGGCGTGACCTGGGGGGCGGCGCTGGCCGCCTTCGGTTCGTGGCAGCTGGAGGTCAGCCGGTTCTGCGACTTCTTCAACCTCTCCGGCGGCATGGTGGATCGCGAGTTCGGCCAGTGGACCCGGACGCTCGCTCCCGGCGAGTCGATCTGCGGACCGGCCGCCGTGGTGAGCTGTACGCGCGGCGGCGTCGAGGAGCTTCTGCCCCGGCTGACCGCCTATCAGGAGGAGGAGGTCGACACCCAACCCGCTTCGGAGCAGGATCTGCCGGTGATCTTCAACGAGTGGTGCACCACCTGGGGAAAACCATTGCCGGGAAATCTGATGCCGGTGCTGGAGACGCTCCGGGGCAGCGAAGTCAAATATTTCGTGCTCGACGCCGGCTGGTTCCTCGGCGGTGTGGATGCGCTCTGCGGCGTCGGCGACTGGAACGTGCCGCCGGAGAACTACCCGGATGGCGGCATCGGCGCCTTTGCCGAACTCATCCGCAAGGCGGGGTTCCGCCCCGGCATCTGGTTTGAGTTCGAAGTGGCGACGGAGGATTCCATCCTTGCGAACGAGCACCCGGAGTGGCTGCTTCACCTCGACGGAAAAGTGCTGAAGTCGGGCACCCGGCGCTTCCTCGATTTCCGCAACCCGGCGGTGGTCGAATACCTCGAGCAGAAGGTAATCCGTTTCCTGCGCGACAACGGATTCGGATATATGAAGGTGGATTACAACGGGCCGACCGGCTTCGGCTGTGACGGCCGGGCGGTCCCCGCCGAAGAACTGCGGCTCCACATGGAGGCGGTGGTGAACTTCTTCCGCCGGATCCGGCGCGAACTGCCGGATCTGGTGATCGAAATCTGCTCCTCCGGCGGCCACCGGCTGACGGCGGGCTGGATGCGGATCGGAGCGATGGTAAGTTCAACCGATGTGCATGAGGCCGTGGAGATTCCGATCGTCGGAGCGAACGTCGCCCAGCTGATTCCGATGCGGCACAACCAGCTCTGGGCCACGCTGCGCAAGTGGGACGATTCGAACCGGCTCCATTATTCGCTCGCGGCCGGACTGCTCGGGCGGCTCTGCCTCTCCGGCGACGTCGCCGAACTGGACGAGGCGCAGCGGAAGATCCTGTTCGACGGCGTGGCGTTCTACCGCGCCTGCGTCCCGGCAATCCGCCGCGGCCGCACCCGGCTGATCCGCGACATGGCCCCCTCGTTCACCCGGCCGCGCGGTTCGCAGATCGTTTTCCGCTCCGGCGAGACGTGCGATTATGCGGTGATTCACACCTTCGGGGAGGGGCCCGCCTCGCTCCGGGTGCCGCTGGGGGAGAAGCGCCGCCTGCGCCGCGTCTTCGCCCCGGAGGGCGTCTCCTGCCGTGTCAACGGCAACGAGCTCGCGGTCACCGGGCTTGTGCCGTTCACCGGCTGTGCGTTTCTGCTGGAGCGGTGAGAAAATTCAGCGTTCGGCGAGGCGCCACTCGAAGGCGCGTCCGGCCGGATCGGTAATCCGGAGCCGGTCGCCGGGCGCGAGGGCGCCGACCCCCTTCGGCGTGCCGGTGAAGAGCACGTCCCCCGGCAGGAGCTCCCAGTAGCGGGCGACGGCGAGGAGAAGTTCCGGAATGGAGTAGATCATCTTCGCACTGTCGCCCTGCTGGCGGAGTTCGCCGTTGATCTCGCCGGTGAAACGGAGCTTCGCCAGCGTCTCCGCCGTGCCGGAGAAGGGGGCGAAGTCGCCGATCGGGGCGCTGTGGTCAAAGCCCTTGCAGATCTCCCACGGCAGGCCGTGGGCGAGCAGTTTCTCCTGGGTTTCGCGGAGCGTGAGGTCGAGTCCGGCGCCGATTCCGGCGATGAAGGAGACCGCCTCCTCCGCGGTGCGCGGCACTCCCTTTTTGCCGACGAGCACGGTGATTTCGGTTTCGTAGTGGGGGAGTTCGCCGCAGCGGGGCAGCGGAATGACCGGTTCGCTCACCGGGTGGAGTGAGGTGGCCGGTTTGGTGAAGATCACCGGTTGTTCCGGCCGTTCGTTGCCGAGTTCGGCGATATGTTCGACGTAGTTTCTGCCGATGCAGAAGACGCGCTGTGCGGTGTAGCTGTGCTGGTTGACGATCCAGTTCATCGTGTAAACATCCTTTCCGGGTTCTGCGGGCAGGGGCGTGAATTTCGCCGTCCGCCGGATTAACGTATCACGGGAATCCGCCGATTGCAAGCGGCGGTTCAGAGCCATTTTTTCCACTTGAAGGCGGCCAGCATGAGCACGCCGATGATGAGGCAGAATCCCCAGAAGAGGTAGTAGCCGTAGTGCCAGCGAAGTTCCGGCATGTAGTCGAAGTTCATCCCGTAGATGCCCGCGGCGAAGGTGAGCGGGATGAAGATGGTGGCGATCACGGTGAGAATGCGCATGATGCTGTTCATCTTCTGGCTGAGCATGGCAAGGTGGAGTTCGAGCACGCCGGAGAGATTCTCCCGGTAGGAGTCGATCGTCTCGGTGACGGTGAGCAGGTGGTCGCGCAGGTCGTTGAGGTAGGGAACGGTCGCGTCCTCCCAGAAGTCGCCCCCGTCGCGCAGGATCCCGTCGATCACCTCGCGCATCGGGGAGATGGAGCGGCGGAGCAGGATCAGCTGATTTTTGCAGTTCCGGACGGCGGCCGGCAGATCTTCCCCGGCGGAGGGGTCGAGGGCGTCGTCGTCGAGCGGTTCGAGCAGTTCGCGCAGATTGTCCAGCACGACGAAGTACTGATCGACGAGCATATCCATCAGCGCGTAGGCGAGGTAGTCGGCTCCGGCCTTGCGGATTCTGCCGATGTTCTTGGTCAGCCGCTGGCGGACCGAATCGAAGACATCCCCTTCGGTCTCCTGAAAGGTGAGCAGGTAGTTGCGGCCGTGGATGAAGCTGATCTGCTCGATGTTCAGGCACTCCTCGGCCTGGTTGGCGCGGATCATCTTCTGGACGTAGAAGAGATAGTCCGGCCCGAACTCCACCTTGGGGCGCTGGCCGACGTTGAGGATATCCTCCAGAAACAGGCTGTTGATGCCGAAGATGGCGCCGATTTCGGCGATGATTTCCGGCGCGTGAAGGCCGTTGACATTCAGCCAGAGGATCGCGTCGTCGTGCAGGAGCGCCGGGATCTCCGCCGGCTTCTTGAGCTCGAACCGCTGAATTTCCGTCGCGTTGTACCGAAATGCTTCCAACGTGATTTCGCCGACCTTCCGTTCGCCGGTGAAAATCATGGTGCCGGGCAGGAGGCCGGGCTTCTTCGGTTTGGCGCCGATGTAAAGGTTCTGCATGGAAGGACTCCTTTCGTTTCAGAAATCCGGACCGAGCGCGCTGCGCAGGGCCGCGATGGCGTTTTCTTTTTCCTTGGCCTCCACATCCACCGTGAGATCCATGTCGCGCCAGCACTCCGGGAAGTCGGCCGGATCGATCCAGCCGGCGTGGGGCCGGTGGTCGCCGGGTGTGCTCCACGGCAGCTGCGGGCTGGAGAGGTGGACGTGCGGCGGAATCTTCCGCCCGCGCCACGTCTCCGCCGCCGCCCGGGTCGCCTCTTCGATCGTGAGATGGTCCGGGTTGACCCGGTGGTGGTGGACGTCGTAGGTGAATGGAATCCCCAGCTCCCGGCAGAGCGGCAGCAGCTCCGCCGGAGTGTAGCTGCGGTCGTCGTTCTCGAGGGTGAGCTTTTGCCGGAGCGGTTCGGGCAGGGTGTCGATTTCGCGCCGGAGCCGGTCGAGTGCGGCAACTTTGTCGCCGTAGACGCCGCCGGCGTGGAGGTTGATTTCGGTCGCGCCGCACAGCTCGGCAAGGAGGAACTGATGTTCGAGTTCGGCGCGGGAGTTCGCCCGCACCCGCGGGTCCGGGGAGTTCAGCACGACGAACTGATCGGGGTGGAGGCTCCGCCGTACGCCGAGCCGGTCGGCGCGGATTCGCGCTTCGTCGAAGAGCTTTTGCAGCGTGTCGGCCTCCGGCAGCTCTTCCAGACGGTAGCCCACGTCGGCGTGGGTGGCCAGCATCAGCAGTTCGGAGTTGATCCGGAAGGCGCCGATTTGGAGTTCGGCACAGCGTTCGAAGGCGCGCTTCAGATTCTCGGCGTTGCTCCGGATGAGGGCGGCGAGTTTGCGCAGCTGTTCCGGGCGGGGGAGGGGGCGTAGAGAGGCGGCGGTGGCGCGCCGGAACCGGATCGGCTCCCCGCGGAAGATACAGCAAAGTCCCCATTCGATCATCGTCGTCAAGCTCCTCTCTCTTCTTACGGTAGAGCTTCTGCCGGAAAAGTCAAGCGGAAATTTCAGCGGAATGCGTTCCCTGTGGGAATTTCCCCCGGAATCACGCCTCCGCCAGTTTCGCTTCCACGGCGGCGCGGATGGTGCGCACTTCCGGCGTATCCGGCAGGTAGTGCGCCAGTTGCCTGACGTAGTCGCGGCGGCGGAATTCCCGCAGGCTGTGGCGGAAGTTGAGGTCGTTGACCCACAACAGTTTCGCAACCAGAAAATCGGTTTTGGTCTTCAGATCGCGCAGTTTCGGGCATCGCCCGGCGAGCATGTCGCTCAACACCGCGGGCGAGAGTTCCGGGGAGGGTTTCAGGTTGAGGACGACCGCTTCGTTGTCCGGCTGTGCGAGATACTCCAGCAGAATCGGGAAGATGTCCAGTTTGTCCGCGTCGCGCACCGCCCGGGCGATCACACCTCCCCGCGGCGAGAGCGTTTCAGGAAGCGCCAGCTTGTTGTGATGGCGGATCGCATCGAGGATGTCGGTCCGCGCGTCGCCGTCGAGGCCGTCGAGCAGGTGCAGCTCCTCCGTCAGCTCCGCGGAGCGGTCGCCGTGGTCGAAGCTGGCCAGATCGTTGTAGGTGCGAAACTTCTGGAACTGTTCGAAGCGGCTGAGGTCGTGCAGCAGTGCGGCGATCGCCGTGAGGTCCCGGGTTCCGGCGTCGGGAATCTCGTCGCCGGCGAGTGCTTCCGCCTCTTTCAGCACCCGGAGGGAGTGGTCGCGTTTGAGCAAAATGTTGCGGTCGAACTCCGCTTCGCCGGTGAGGAAGCGATTGGCGTAGTCGGTAAAAAAGGATGTCAGGCGGTTTTTCATGATTTTCTTTTCCGGTATTTCCGTAATATAATTCCAAAAATCCCGGCTGGCAACTTGCACCGGCGGCAAACCGGCATTAATTTATATGTTTTACAGGATATTACGCATGGGAGGCGTATGCATTCGCATTTCACGTTCAAGCCGGAGGAGATCGAGCAGTATTTTCTCGATCTGATGGCCGGCCGCCGGCGCCGCTGGTTCGACCGGGTGTTGATCGATCTGCTGTTCGTGGCGTCGCGCTTTTACCGGATGGCGGTTCAGTTCCGCCTCTGGATGTACGACAAGCGGGTGATCCGCAACCACGCGCTCGGCTGTCTCGTGGTCAGCATCGGCAACCTCTCCTGCGGCGGCACCGGCAAGACGCCGGTGGTGGAGGTCTTCGCGCGCACGCTCAGCGCGCAGGGGCGCAAGGTGGCGATTCTCAGCCGCGGCTACCGCAGCCGCAAACGCTCGCTCGGCTACAAGCTCATGCACATGTTCCGCTCGCAGAAGATCGAGGTGCCGCCCAAGGTGGTCTCCGACGGGCACAATCTGCTGCTCGAATCCGACTACGCCGGCGATGAACCCTACATGCTCGCATCGAATCTGCGCGACGTCGCCGTGCTGGTCGACAAGGACCGGGTCAAGTCGGGGCTGTACGCCGTGGATCAGTATCAGACCGACGTCATCATTCTCGACGACGGCTTTCAGTATCTCATGCTCAAGCCGCACATCAACATCGTGCTGGTGGACTCCACCGATCCCTTCGGCAACGGCCACGTGCTGCCGCGCGGAATCCTGCGTGAGCCGATCAAGAACATCCGGCGGGCGGACTACATCTTCCTCACCAAATCCGACGGAAGCCACCGGCTGAACCATCTGAAGCGTTTTCTGCGCCGCCACACCCGGCGGGCCGAAATCATCGAGTGCTGTCACCGGCCGAAGTATCTGGTGCGGCTCTTCTCCGGCGGGGCGACCGAGCCGCTGGAGAAGCTCCGCGGCGCGAAGGTGGCGGCGCTCTCGGCGATCGCGGTTCCTGCGGGGTTCGAGCGCTTCCTCGAGGAGCTCGGCGCCGAACTGGTGCTGCGCGACCACTACGCCGACCACCACCGCTACACCCAGCAGGAGATCATCGATTTCGTCAACCAGGCGAAGGCGGCGGGGGCGGAATTCATCGTCACCACCGAGAAGGATGCGGTCCGCATTCCGAAGCTGGACCGCTGCGACGTGCCGCTCTACTACCTCCGGATTCAGATCGACATCCTGAGCGGGCGCGAAAGTTTTGACCAGTGCATTTCCAGAATCTGTTTCATGTAACATAACCGAAAAGGAGTTCTTATCATGGAAAAATTGATCCGCGACTTCACCGCGCTGTACGGCACTGCCCCGACCGTGATCGCCCGCGCCCCCGGGCGGCTCGAAATCCTCGGCAACCACACCGATTACAACCAGGGATTCGTCCTCTCCTGCGCCGTTGAGCAGGATACCCGGTTCGCCCTGCGTCCGGTGGAGGGCAAACACTGCCGTGTCAAGGACTTCCGCGACGGAAGCCGCCGGGAATTCGACCTCGATGACATTGCGACGGCGATTCCGAAGGACTGGAGCAACTACATCAAGGGAGTGATCGTCGAGCTGCGCAAGCGTGGAATCCAGGTCGGTGCATTCGACGCGGGCATGGAGAGTTCGGTGCCGCTTTCGGCCGGCATGTCCAGCTCGGCCGCGCTGGAGACCGCGGCGGGGTTCGCCTTCCGCGAAGCGTTCGCCATCTCGCTGGATCCGGCCGACTGGGCGCGGGTGGGGCAGGGGGTCGAGAACAACTACATGGGGCTCAAGAGCGGACTGCTCGACCAGTTCAGCTCGATCTTCGGGAAGAAGAATTCGATGATCCTCTCCGACTTCCGGTCGGTGGAGGTGCTCCGGACCGTGCCGCTCCCGGCGGGATATTCGATCGTGGTCATCAACTCGATGGTCAAGCACAACCTCGTCGATTCGGAGTACAACGTCCGCCGGCAGGATTGCGAAAGCGCCGCGGAGAAGCTCTCGCAGATCTACCCGGATGTCAAGACGCTCCGCGACGTTTCGCTCGAACAGCTTTCCGACGCCCGCGACGCGCTGACCGAGCGGGAGTTCCGCCGCGCGCTCCACGTGGTCGGCGAATGCACCCGCGTGCTGGAGGCGGTCCGGCTGCTCGAAGCGAACGACGTCCGCGGCTTCGGCCGTCTCTGGTTCGAGTCGCATGAGTCGAGCCGGGTCAACTTCGAAAACAGCACGCCGGAGCTGGATTACCTCGTCGAACTGGCGAAATCGGTGCCGGGCTGTCTCGGCGCCCGCCTCTCCGGCGGCGGCTTCGGCGGCATCACCATCCATCTGGTGGAGAGCGCCGGGGCGGAGGAGTACGCCCGGAGAGTGCAGGCCGGATTCCGGCAGAAGACCGGCATCGACGCGGAATACATCATCTGCGCCATCGGCGATGGCGCCACCTCGAAAAAACTGTAGAAACGGAGCCGTTTCATCATGAGAATTCTCACTGGAATTCAACCTTCGGGCACGCCGCACATCGGCAACTACTTCGGCGCGATGCGTCAGGTGTGCAACATTCAGGACAAGGGGGAGACCTTTCTCTTCATTGCCGACTATCACTCGCTCACGACCGGCCCGGCGCCGGATGCGCTCCGTTCGCGCGTGCTCGAGCTGGCGCTGAACTACCTCGCGTGCGGAGTCGATACGGAGAAGACGGTTCTGTTCCGCCAGTCGGATGTGCCGGAGGTGTGTGAACTCACCTGGATCCTGAACAACGTCACCCCGGTCGGACTGCTCGAGCGGGCGCACAGCTACAAAGACAAGATCGCCAAGGGGTTCGCCCCCAACAACGGGCTCTTCTCCTACCCGGTGCTGATGGCGTCGGACATTTTGATCTACCAGAGCAATCTGGTGCCGGTCGGCAAGGATCAGAAGCAGCATCTGGAGATCACCCGCGACATTGCGATCAAGTTCAACAACCAGTACGGGGAGATCTTCACCATTCCGGATGAGCTGATTCCGGACGAAGTGGCGATCGTGCCGGGCATTGACGGGCAGAAGATGTCCAAGAGCTACAACAACACGATTCCGATCTTCGGCAAAGAGAAGGAGATCCGCAAGGCGATCATGAACATCGTGACCGACTGCAAGGGGCTGGAGGAGCCGAAGGATCCCGATCACTGCAACGTGGTGGCGCTCTACAAACTGGTGGCGACGCCGGAAGAGCTCGAGGAGATGAAGGAGCGCTACCGCGCCGGCGGCTACGGCTACGGTCATGCGAAGATGGCGCTTTTCGAGAAGCTCTGGAACTACTTTGAGCCGATGCGCAAGCGCCGTGCCGAGCTGGAGAGTGACATCGGCTACGTCTGGCAGATTCTTGCCGCGGGGGCCGAGAAGGCGCGTGCGGAGGCGACCCGGACCATGGACAAAGTGCGCCGTGCCGTCGGCCTTCGCTGAAGCGGAGAATTCCTAATTCAATCCAGCTCCGGCGGGAAGGATATCCTTCCCGCCGTTTTTTTCTGTATTTTTGGAAGGGGGGGGTATTGACATCATGCGTATCGATACAGTATAATATGGTGAAAAACGAGGAGCCATATGCGTAACAAGGCAGATATTCTTTATGAAAATCTGATGCAGACAATGGAGACGTTTTCTCCCGGAGAACAACTTCCATCCGTCCGGCAGCTGATGAATCGTCATGCCGTATGTCAGCAGGTGGTGGTGCAGGCGTTGGACAAATTGGAAAAATATGGGCAGATTATTCGCCGGCCAGGGAAAGGAATCTTTCGAGCCGGCGGAGTCCGGCGCGGTCCGTTCCGGCTCGCTCTGGCGACTCCTGCCTGGCCGGCACCACAATATTCAGAATTTGAAAAGCGACTCATTCAGGAAGGGGAGACGCGAAGGATCGAAATCGAGCGGATCTATTTCTCTCTCTCCGGCTACAATATTTTTCATGAACTGCCGATCCGGGAATATCATGCCGTCATTTTGCTGGGGAACCGGCCATTCTCCGCAGAAGATCTTACCTGGATTGCAAATTCTCCTACACCGATGCTTCTGATTGGCCGGACCTACTGCGGTACTGGTTTGAATTACATCGGTTCTGATCCGATGAAAAACGGTATGCTTGCTGCCAAATATCTGCTTGACAACGGGCATCGGAATATCGGAGTTGTTGTTTCAGAAAGCCGGGAGTTTGAAATAGCCCGGCAACGGCTGGATGGTTTTCTCTTCTGGGCGGAGCATCACGCCTGCCGCCTGACTGTGATTGACCCGGAAATTCGAAGCGGCGATGATCCTGCCGGAAAATGCTATGAGGCGATGGAACATTTCCTGCTTCGGAAAAAGCCGGATTTTACCGCTCTTTATGCATTGAGCGATCCCAGTTGTCTCGGAATTATCAAGGCGCTTCAGCATCATGACATCCAGATTCCGGAAGAGGTGGGGCTGATCGGTTCTGACGGGATATGTCAATCCGCATTTTACACCCCGTCTCTGACGACAGTTTCTCTTGATTTTGCCGCTTATGCCGGTCAGGTGCTCGACGCCGCCGAACAGCTTTATCGCGACCGGAACTCTTTGATTCAACGGGAAATTATGCCGTTTATTCTGGAACGTTCTTCTATCATCAGGAGGTTGCAATGAAAAAAATCATCTGTCAGGTCATGGTGGCTGTCGTTCTGCTGTCGTCACTTCACGCAGCAGATTATCTGCGAAATTCGAAGTTTCTCCGTCTGGATGACAAAGGGGTACCTCAGGGGTGGAACCTGCGTGATACCCGGTTGAAACCTGGAAATCCTCCACGACCAGCGGATGCTCCTCCTTTTGTCCGGACGGAACCAGGAGCGTTCATTCTGAATCCGCTGGATGGAAATTACGAGGTGTTTCTCATCCATGGCAATACTCCACTGGCGTCACCCGGAAGATACGTACTGGAATATGAGGTGTCTTCTCCGCATGGGAACTCGTTCCGAGGCGTTGTTTCCTACCGGAAAAAGAACGCGCAGGGCCGGCAGGAGTGGAAGAGTCTCGGTGGAGTTTGGAAAAAAGCGCTTCCGGAACCGCAGAAGCAGCGGCTTCCATTTGAATTGCCGGCGGGCGTTCAGGAGGTGCTGGTTTATTTTAATGCATCAGGGAAGGGGAGTGCTGAATTTCGTAATATCCGGCTCCGGGATGCAGGAGCGGATTTGAGCTGGAGTCAGGAATTGGCGATCTATGCACCAGGTGAACCGGTGAAGTTTCTGGTGGAGAATCTGCTGGATTCCAGAAACCGGGTTCGTTTTCTGATCCGTGATTTTTATGGTGCTGAGATTCGACGGGGAGAGGGTTCTGCCGGAGAGACGGTGAGCCTCACTCCACCGGCCAACGGATATTATGAGACGACGCTGGAAGAGTTCGATGGTTCCGGAAAAAGAGTGTTTCAGCGCCGCCGTACCTTTGCCGTCATCCCGGAAGTCCCGGAGGAGGTGCGGAAAAGTCCGGGGAATCCCTATGGTGCCATGGTCAATACTCATTATCACTATCCTTTTGAAGAGAAAGAGATGGATGCAAAATTCATGCATCGGCTCGGCATTCGTTATGTCCGCACACATCGCCTGAACTGGATCAATTGTCAAGCCGGTCCGGATAAACCGATCGACTGGAGGGAGGCGGATGCGGAGGTCGCGCTTTATCGCCGGTATGGAATCCGTCCGGTTGCCACCACCGGCTGGCATACACCGGTCTGGGCGTCGGAAGCCAGAGATACGGATTTCAAAATCCGCGGTAATTTCATGCCGAAGCAGGAGTATTATCCGCTTCATCGCAATTTTTATCAGCAACTGGCGGCGCGTTATAAAGGGAAAATTGCCGCATACGAGATCGGCAATGAGGTGGATTCCTGTTATTTCTGGCAGGGACGGCTCAAAAATACCGTTGCCGGAGATCAACAGGCGGTTCTGCAGGATTACATCGATTATTTCATCATGACCAGCTCGGCGCTTCATGCCGGGGATCCGGAGGCGAAGGTCGGACCGGGAACGACTGGTGCCGTGCCGAAGGGGCACACCTTCCAGCCGTGGATGGAGCGGTTCTGGAACTCTCCCGCTGTCCAACATGCGGATGTTTTCTGTACGCATTACAATGCGGATCTGCGCGAAGTGAAACAAGTGATGAAACGTTACAAACGCGAACTTCCCATCCTGATGACGGAGATCGGCGGATTGGTCAAGACGGATATTTATGAACCGACTGATGAGCAGTTGCGCGAATTGATCAAATTGACATATTCCCAGTTTACCCAGCAGCTGAATCAGGGGGCCGGACTGCTCTGCAAGTTTCTGCTGCGCCAGATTCCAGGGGTTCGGCAGGGGTGGATTTCCGAGATGATGGAGAGTGATTACACGATCCGGCCGGAACTGGTCGCGTATGCAACGCTGATCCGGCTTACTGCCGCGGGTGTGTGGGAGAAGGAACTCAATGTTACCGCCAATGCTGAGCGGGGATGGCTGCAGGGGTATCTGTGCCGGAATGGAAAGCGCAGAGTCAATGTTCTGCTGCTGAATGATACGGAAGAGTCTGAAGTCGTGCTGCGCTCTCCCGAGTCGATATTGAAGCTGGTTGACATCATGGGGAATGAACGCACGCTTCCGACGGTTTCCGGGCAGATCAAGCTTACAATGAAGCAGAACGAACCGCTTTTCGTGATAGGAGAACTCCTGGAAAATCCCGGCGAAGTGAAACATCCGGAACCGAAACTGGTGTTGAAACGCGAACTTACTCTTCCCAATGCCGGTTTTGAAGCGGCGGTGAAGAGCGGCAGACTGCCCGGCTGGGGCATCGTGGTCGACGAAATGAGTGGAAAAGGGAAGCTGCCCGACAGTTTCAAAGTGGAAAGTGATTTTGCCGTCAAGTCTTCCGGTTCTGCTGCAATCAGGCTTTCCAGCGGGGTTCAGACCGGCTGGTACGGTATCCTGCTCAAACTGCCGATGAAGGAGATTCCGGTTCCGGCTGCCGGAGAATATGTGATTTTCAAAATCAGTTATGACCAGAAAGGC
>NZ_DBEXAY010000230.1:0-12177 GCF_048170485.1 Victivallis sp.
ATTTTCCAACCTTTTCTGAAAGGAATCGAAGAGATGAAAATATTTTTTCCCTACAGAAATTTCCGAGACGGTTCATTTACTCTTATTGAACTTCTAATCGTAATTGCGATTATCGCGATTCTGGCGGCAATGTTGCTCCCCGCCTTGAACAAGGCGCGGGAGCGCGGTCGTGGAATTCTGTGTATTTCGAACTTCAAGCAGATCGGTACGGCGGTTTTCATGTACGCTGACAGCAATCAGGGATGGATGCTGCAGACTGATACAACCTATAACAACGGCCGATGGTATGAGCGGCTCTGGAGCCACCTTGGCTTCGGGGCGTATCAGGGAAATTCCTCCGATGGAAGTTTTTTGCCTGCGAAAAGCCCCTATCTCTGCCCCTCTGCAACGCCGGAAGAGACCTTTTATTATCGGAATGAAACGGAAAATCCGGCTTTGATGACGCTGAAATTCAACACCAAATGCAACGACAGTACACTCTCTGTACCGCGTTATCACAAGGTGAATCGTTGTAGAACTCCGGCCAAAGTCAGTTATCTTTATGATGCCAGACGGGTCACGGAATCCGGCGGAGTGGATGCTACCTGGGAGTGCCATATTGACCCGCACAACGTGAACGCGGTGCAGACGGTGCTGGACTTCCGGCACTCCCGCAAGGCGTCGCATCTCTTTCTGGATGGTCACGCTGTTCCCCATGAAATGCCGCGCGGCACCAGTTTTGATCCTGAGGCGTTGGTCCGGTACGCCGGCGCATGGTGTGTCAATGCGGAAAATGTCAATCCTTATTGGAACTGAAGGAGAAAGATATCATGAACAGGGTTCTGTCACTTTTCTGTATGGTTCTGACCGTATGTTCTCTCTCTGCGGCGGAGGCGGCGAAGTTGGAGATTCTGCCCGGCCAGAGTTGGAAAAGTTCTGACGATGAGTCCGGAGGCTACCGGATTGCCTATCCCGGCCGCGGCTACGATGCCGTGACTCTCGTTGCATCGCTCCGGCAGGGAAAATTTCATCGGCTCTCGTTTGAATACCGATTCGACAATCCGAAACAGAATCTTATCGTGATGGGGAAGATTCTGCATACCAGCTTTTCCCAGGTTCCGGAGTGGACTCGGGGGATGTGTTATTTTTATGCCGACGAAGAGAGTGGTACCGAAAGGATTCGGATCTATTTCAATCCAGAACCGGGCCCGGCCAATGCCGGGATTCGCAACATCCGGCTGGAGGTTCTTTCCGAAGAGGAGTTGAAAGCTGATCTGATTCCAGGTGGGCAGTTTGAGGCGGGGATGTTGCCGCAGGGATTTTGGCGTCCCGGCTGGAAGCAGACGTTCAGCGGCAAATTGACCGCCGGTACCGATTTTCTCAGCGGCAATCGAAGTCTCGAGATGATGAAGCCGGAGGGGGATTCGCCCAATATTCTCATCACGCAGCCGCTGCCCATGTTTCCTGGCGGAAAGGCAACACTGAAATTCTGGGCGAAAGCCTCGGTGGCGCAGCCATTTGTTACCGTGCTTGATTTCTCAGCAAAAGGACAGAAAAAACACCATTACGATTTGAAGAGACATCAGGTTACTACGGAGTGGCAGGAGTACACTCATTCTGCATCGGTGCCTTCTCTGGAACAGGAACCGGCGCTGAAATGCCGGATGATGCATGTACAGTTGCAGCGATTTAATCAGCCGGGGAACGTCTATGTCGATGGAGTTTCTTTTCAGGTGACAACAGATGAAAAATAAAGTCACGGCAGTTTTGACGGCGTTGCTGTCGGTGGTCTCCCTCTCTGCCGGGGAATTGGCGTTTAACAGCACCTTCGATTTGAAGGGCGCAGGGTATGTGTTGAACTGGTACTCCGAGCCGGACCGTAATCCGGAGCTGACATTTCATCCATTGGAATTTCTCCGGGAAGATAAAATGTCCTTCGGGCGCATCCGCAATCCTTTCGGGGAGTTCTTCGAACTGCACAGTCGGGAGTTTCTTCTCCGTAAAGGGGAAAAATATCAGGTGATTTTGCGGGCGCGGAGCAACCGCTCCGGTCATCTGCTGCGGGTGATCTGCTATGCAGTGCCGGAACGCACCTATTACGTGTACAGCAAGATCTTCTCGCTGGACAAGGAGTGGAAGGAGTTCTCCTTTGAAGTGGTTCCGCAGGTAACGGCGAATTTTCACTTCCAGCTCTGCCCGGGATTGCACTGCAACCCGGATGTTCCGGAAAAAGCTCAGGTCGATATTGCGAAACTCAGCATCTGCGACACCCGGCCGGATTCTGCCGAACAGGTGGAGTGTGCAGTCTCTCCGCTCCAGAGCGTCTGGTTTGCTGACCGGGAGAGCCGGATCGACTTTTCCGTCCGGCTGAAAAATTATTCCGCAGCGGCTGTCGAGCGGACGATTACCATCCGGGCGGCGGGAGAATATCCGCGTTCGATTCTGTTCTCGAAAACTTTTCCCATTCGGCTGGCGGCGGGGGAGGAGAGCTCTTTCATATGGCAGGAGGCGGTCGATCGCTTCGGCTTCTTCCGGCTTGAGGTCACGGGCGCGGAACGCTGGTCCGGTGGCGCGTTCAACCGGATGGGATTGTACCGAAAAAGAGAGATCGATGTGACGAAACAGTTCTGCGTTGGTGGTAACGGCGGCGCGAGTTTTTTACGGCCACCACAGGTCGCAAAGCCGGCATTTGTTGCGCGCGGTGTAGGGGTCGGCAAGGAGTTGGAACTGCTGGCGCAGGCAGGTTTTCGTCTGTTGCGCGAACATGATGGCGGTGATTCGACGGTCTGCTGGCCGCTGGTACAGCCGTTTCGCAACCGCTGGGATTTCCGGGTGGGAGAGCGCATTCTCGATATGTATCGAAAATATGGTCTGGTACACATGCCGGTTTTCGGAAATTATGAATTCGTCCGCCCCTTCCGTTCGTGGGATGGAAAAAAACAGCCCGACTGGCTTCTGGAACAATGTGGAACGTCCGCATGGGATCGCGGCTGGAATGCAAAGCAGGTATTGGAGATTCCGCTGGATCTCTGGCGGAACTATATCCGTAACTGTATCATGCATTACAAAGGCGCGCTGAAGCTCTGTGAAATTCTCAACGAACCCAACCTCCATATGACGCCGCAGGATTATATGGTGTATTTGCGCGCAGCATACGAGGAGATCAAAAAGGTGGATCCCTCAATCGTGGTGAACGGCATAGGGATTACTTCCGACTTTGGAGCACGGGATCAGACCGAATGGGAGAACGCTTCACAGCAGCTAAAAATGCTTGATTTCATCGATTCGATGGGATTCCATCCCTATTCGGCCCGTACACTCAACTCTCCGTACCCGGCTGATCGGGAGATCGCCGGGTTGAAGCGGTGGCTTTCCCATGGTTCCAACCGTTCCATTCCGCTTTGGAACACTGAGTGTTACTATCTGGCAGACAAGAGTTCGGCGCCGGAGGACTGCATTGAACCGCATCATGCCGCACAGCGCTTTTTGACGGATCTCGGAGAAGGGGTGTCGCTTTCGTGTCCGATTCACATTCGACAGCTGTTTGCCCGGGTGCTTATGCCGGAAAACAGGGAGCTTCATGAAACGATGCCCGGTCCGGTTCTGACTGCTTACAACCGTCTGGCAATTCTGCTGGAAGGAGCTGCGCCGGCGGGGAAACGGAAGTTTTCTCCCGGAGTCGTCGCCTATCGCTATACCGCGCGTGACGGTCGCCCGATCGGTGCGGTCTGGCGGTTCGGTCGGGGCAGTGGAATCTTCGCCGATCTCAGCAGATTTACGGTGCAGGATATGTTCGGCAACCCCGTTCCGGAAATGGAGACGCGGAAGCTCGAGATTACGGAATTGCCTTTCTTCCTGCTGCCGAAGAGGGAGGATTTTTCTGCTGCGTTTGAAACATTGGACCTTGTGCTGGAAAATCCTGTGGTCTCTGCGCCGCTGGTCAAAATTGCGGGGAGAACGCTATATGCGAGGTTGAGTAACGATTCCCCGGAGGAGATCTCAGGGTACGCCGGATTTACCGGCGCAGGTTTTTCTGCCGATGGGGTGACTGCGTGGCGGCTGCCGCCGCACTCCACCCGGACACTCTCTTTACCGGTGTATCGAAGTCCCGACTTCGATGATAAACCGGCGAAACTCCAACTTCATTATAAACACCGTAATTTCACTTTTCCGGTTTCGTCTGTTTCGGTACGGAAACTCCCTGCTGACCGGGATATTTCGTTCTCCAGCTGCGATGAAAAGGTTCAGGCTGCAGTGCGGTTCTCTCGAACACCGGAAAAGGTGACGATTCGGCTTCTGGTCCGAGAACAGACCGATGGCGGTGCACGCGGAATGAGATCGATGTGGGAATGTGATTCTGTGGAACTCTTTCTGGACAGTGCTCCAACGGAATTCAATGCGAGACATCCGAAAAAATACGACTCCCAGGTGTCGCGTCTCTTCATTCTCCCCCGGGAAAAAGAGGAGAAACAGCTTGTAGTCTGGTCGGAGAAATTTCGTCCGGAAGAGTTGAAATATCAGCTGAAACTTTTGCCCTCCGGGTATGAGCTCCTGCTGACCCTCCCGGCGGAAAAACTGTTGGATTGCAATCAGTGCTTCGGTTTTGACTGCAAAGTCAACGATGCGGAAAAAGACCGGGAAAAAGCGATTCGAAGCGCCCGGCTTGGAAATCTTTCAACCCCGTTCAACGATCGGACGGCATTCGAGCTGGTTGCTCTGCCGCGATAAGGAATCACTCTTTGTCGCGTGTCCGGCGGGGGCGGAGCTTCTGCGCCGCCTCCACCAGTTGCGCATCGAGTTTCGGCATGAGGTACTCCAGCGGCGTCCGTTTGCGGTAGACGGCGATCCAGACGCACCAGAGAAGGAGCAGCAGACCGGTCAGTTTGTTCTGCACACTGTCGAACTCCCAGCCGAAGCTCCAGGCGAACTCTCTCTTGTGGAACGGCAGGAAGTACGGAATCGTCCACCCTTCGCCGGAACCGAGCAGATCCATCAGAAAATGCAGGTGTATCAACCCGGTGAACAGCAGAAAACACTGCCATCTATGGGTAGAAAAGCAGGTGAGAATTCCGGCGAGAACCACGCCGTAAAGAAGATTGTGCCCGTACACGTGATGGGTTGCCCAGTACGCTTCCGCTCCCAGCACATAGGTGACGCCGTCCAGGTCGGGCAGCGTCGCCGCCAGCATGGCGAGAAAACGCTCCCGCGCCGTCAGCGGGAAACAGTTGGCTGCGCACCAGCCGCTCATGATATGGCTCTGTATGTGCATGGAAGCCCTTCCGCTCTCCGTTCGCCGGTGCAATATCTCCTTCTTCCGCGGGGAATTCCGGCGGATTCTGTTCCTTTACTATACTCGAAATCGCTCTGTTTGCAAGTTCCGGCGGAAGTGCGCCGCCACGGCAGAACCGGTTTCGCAATTCTCCGCAAAAGAATCGGAAATCATCTTGCAAGCGGTGGCGAACCGTGTATAGTAAGAAAAAAGTCACCATTCTGACGAAAGAGAAGGCAATCCTTATGGGCAGAATCCTTACCGAAACGGTCCCCATGCGCGACGGGGTAAAATTGTTCACCACCATCCATTTTCCGGAAGGGGAGGGGCCGTTCCCGGTCCTGCTGGTGCGTAACCTCTACCGCGGCCGGGGCTCCATCGCCGCCACACAGCCGGTGACAGAGCAGGGAATTGCTCTGGTGGAGCAGGATGTCCGGGGCAGCGGCCGCTCCGAGGGGCGCTGGGAGGAGCCGTGGATTTAGGAGGCCGACGACGGCGAGGATTGTCTGAAATGGATCGCATCTCAGGCGTGGTGCAACGGGCGTATCGCCATGCGCGGCGCCTCCTACCTCGGGGCTTCCCAGTGGTTCGCCGCCCGGTCCGGCCGGAAGGAGCTCGTCGCCATCGCTCCCGGCGTCGCCCCCTGCAACTATCACGAAAGTCCGAAATATCAGGGGGGCGCCTTTATTCTGCAGCAGAACATCGTCTGGGCGCTGGGAACCTGGCAGCGCAATGTGGTGCCCGAAACGAAGCAGAAACCTTTCGAGGTGGAGGCGCTCTCCCGCCATCTGCCGCTGCGGGATGTGGATGAGGCCGCCGGGCTGGGCGTCGTCCCCTTCTGGCGGGCGTGGCTGGATCACCCCTGCTATGATGCGTACTGGAGGCGGTTTGACCTGGCCTCTTTCGTCGACCGCATTCAGGCGCCGGCCTTCATCTGGAGCGGCTGGTTCGACATCTACACGCAGGGGGCGCTCGACAGTTTCCTGCTGATGCGGAACTCCTCCGGCAGCGAGAAGGCGAGGCGGTTGACCCGGTGCGTGATCGGCCCGTGGACGCACGGCGAAGAGCTCGGCGAACTGCCGCGCGGCGACGATTTCTCCCGGGAGAAACATGTCGATGTTCCGGCGGAAGCGTTTCTGGTGTCGTTGCTGAAAGAGCAGGAAACGGCCTCTTCCGCCCCGTTGCGGTACTTCATGTTCGGCACGAATGAATGGTGCAGCGCCGATGCCTGGCCGCCGGATGGAGTGCGCGAACGGAATTTCTATCTGCACAGCGGCGGCGCCGCCAACAGCCGGTTCGGCGACGGCGTGCTTTCGGAGGAATTTCCCGGCGGAGAAGTTCCGGATTGCTTCATCAGTGACCCGCACAATCCGGTTCCCACCACCGGCGGTCACGGCATCTGCGTCGTCAACGGCTCCCACGATCAGGCGGAGGTGGAACAGCGGAGCGATGTTCTGGTGTACACCTCGGCGCCGCTCCGGTCGCCGCTGGTTGTTGTCGGACGGGTGACGGTATTGCTCTACGCCTCCAGCACCGCTCCGGATACCGATTTTACCGCCAAGCTGATCGATCTCTATCCGGACGGGCGCGCCTTCAATCTTGCCAACGGCATTCTGCGGGCACGGTACCGCCGCTCGATGGAACAGCCGGAGCTGCTGCAACCCGGCGAAATCTGTGAATTCCGGATCGACCTCTGGAGCATCGCCAACTGTTTTCTGCCGGGGCACCGGATCCGGCTGGAGATCGCCGGGAGCGACTTCCCGGAGTTCAGCCGCAACAGCCAGACCGGCGGGTCGATTGCGGACGACGTCGAACTCCGTGTCGCCCGCCAGACGGTGTTTCACGATGGAGACCGCCGTTCCTGCCTGATTCTGCCGGTCCTTCGAAAGTGATTCCCGCTGAGATGCCGTGGGGCGAAAACGGCCGGGACGGAGGAGTTCTTCCGGGATCTTCCGCGTCGATGATGCAAAAGCCCGATGCGGGAAGGAAAAACTTTTCAGGGATGATTCTCGTTTTCTGCGCTCTTCCTGTTCCAAACCGCTCTGATGCTCACTGAAAAATCCTCCTCTTCCTGAAACACAATGTCATCGAGCCATATCCGGCCGATTTCTGCTGATTTGAAGGAAGAAAAACCTATCCGGACCATCCGCCACTTCAGGTCGGGATATTCGGAAATATCCGAGGGGATGGAGAGTTTCCACCGATACGGCCGCCATGTCTCATCGATCTTGAAGGCGCGTGCCTGCCAGGAGTGCTTCTTCTTATGGTCAAAAGGCGGCCAGAACGGAGACCACACACTCACAGTAGCATGGAGATTCATTTTACGCGACCCTTTTGCCCAAAAGGAGAAGATATAACTCCTGCCGGGGACAATCGGAATGTCGCGGCAGCAGATCCCCGCGGGCCGCTGGTCGCGCTCCGGAAGAAACAGTTCCAGACTCTGTTCGCCATTCATGGGATTTACATCCGCCGCGATCCTGAACTGTGCCGCATTCCGCGACAGAGGCTCTCTTTTCCAGAAGTCTATTCCGGCGGATTCCTCTTCAAAATTCCAATTCGGCAGTAGATTTTTCTGCAGGTCCTCCGGAGTCATCATACAACAGTTCACGTTTCGCACCAGAATGCTTCCGGGTTCTCCCTTTTTGACTGCAATACGGAATTTCATTTCCGAGGCCTCCGGATTATATACATACATGGTGCGCGTTCTCCAATCGTCTGTTGGCTTGAATTGCCATCCGGTATTTTTTTCTCCGGGGGAAAGAACCACCGAGAGGAGCTGGTCGCCGTTCCCCTCCCGGCGATCCTCCCATGTCAGTTTATACACGAGTTCAGACCGTACCGGAAAAACCTTGGAAAAAGCAGGATTCCTTTGGGCATCGAGCCGAATGGCATTTCCCCCCGCGGCAGGTTTCTGCCCCTGGGCCGGAGGCGCCGCGTATCCGGCTGGATTCATGCAGAGAAGACCGCAGAAGAGTATCGAACAAACAGATAATCTTTTCATACATCAGTCCTTTTCAGAGTTCAACAATACCGAAAAGCGTACGGTCCTTATGGTTGTTTTCTTCATTGGTCCAATGGAGCTTCCGATGAGATTTTTTCCCCGGAAGCGCATCGTTGAATTTCACATCGAAACCAAGCATTGTTCCGAATTTTTCCGCCGGCAATGTAACTTTGAGACGATATCCGTCCGCCACAGCAGTGAACGAATATGTAATGTCGTCGTAACGGAAACGGTGATTCCGGCGGTGAAACCAGACCTCCATCTGCTTCTTGCCGCTGAATCTGGGCAGAAGAAATACACGGAACGTCTCCGGCGTATAGCGATAGGAATGTGCTGAAAGGGAATCCGGCTCCGCATCGAAAAACAACTCCACGGAATCTTGTTCCCACGGTTCCCGGCCGGCAGCATTTGAACCGGAATTCGTAGAATCCCGGACCGTTGCTTCAAAAATGATTTTTCCATCCGTCTTGCGGATCACCCAGCTCGCGCGGAAGTCACCGTCGCTTAGAACAACCTGTTCCCCTGCCGGAATTGCGATATTGTCTCTGACTGTGACGGGAAACGCCGTCATCATGTTTCTTGCATATATCTGCAGCGTGGATTCAGAATCGCCTCGTTTGGAGCGAATCGGAATTTGGACATTGATAGCGCGTTTTGCAGGGATCACGGCATTGATGTTTTCTGCTGCCGTTATCCTCCGTCCCTGAAACCCGATGATCGCTTCATACTGCTCTGATGAATCATTGCGAATCGTTGCAAGCAGATATTTCCCGGCAACGTTTCGTGTCGCAGGAGCCGCAGAAAGCGGGTTGGTAAACCTGAATCTGAGATTCTTAAGTTTCTCCGTAAACTCCCTGTCGGAAAATCCATCGGAAAGAACATAATACGGAGCCTCGGCGATATTGAGATATCCTTCTCTGGCGCGATTCCCGTAAAGGTCAAGCACTTTCATGCCGGAGAAATCCGCGGATACTCCATGTTTTTTTCCCCAGTTCCAGACTGCGGCAATCAGTTTTCCCTCTTTGCGGTAAAGATAACATCCTACTCCATTTGCAACTCGGAACTTCGTCACCGGCCGGGCCGCTTCGAAGTAGCGCGCCAGCGCATTGCAGACGACGAATCGTCCGTTGGGAACGAGTTCAACGATGGAATCGGGACTTGATTCACCCTCCGGAGCAATGTTGTAACGTGACCAGAGCAGATCCCCCTGAAAAAATGGAGCCTGTGCCACACGCTCGCCGAGATCAGTAAGAAATCGTGCTGCAACCTGTGCCGGGTTGCTGGCGCTGTGGTTCTGATTCGTATCGAAAACGTAGTAGAGTTCCGTATTCCAGATCGGCATTTTTTGCTCATATTCCGGCCCGAGACTTTTCCGAAAATTTTCAATGTAGCGATCTGCCGGAACAACAGAACTCAACTCTCTTCCCTGATACGGATGAAACGATGCAATGTCCATGTATTTTCCTCCGCCCTGCTTCATCACATCTGTCACGAAACGATCTCCTGTTGTTCCGAAATCCGATGTAACGCAGAGGCCGATCACCCGGGATCCTGGATCGATCTTTTTCACTTCCTCATAAAAACTTTTCAGGTACGGGAAGTAATCTTCCGCACTCATCAGGCCGTTGGGTTCGTTGAAAATTTCGTAAAACCGGATGCGCCCTCTGACACGGGTCACCATGTTGCGGACATAGTTGCGCCAGAGCTCCAGCGGAGGCAGCCAGACCGTGCCTTTGACATTCCGCCAGTTGTAATCCTTGAATTCCGCTTCATGACTGAGAGCATCGAGCCATTCTGCACGGCGGGGCGGATGCCACCAGCGTTGTTTTTTCGTCAGACGCCAGGAATTAACCCGATCCACCACCTCCACTAATTCGAACCCATGTTTTTTAAAAAGATCCAACTGAAAATCCAGATTGGAATAGTCCCATTTCCCCTGTTCCGGCTCCATGAAGGCCCAGGAGGTCGGTTCAATTCCGCCATCGTGGTTTCGAATCAGTCTGCAACCCATTTTTTTCCAATATTCGAATCGTTTCTCCATATCGGCATTGAATACCCGGACTCCACGATTGGGATCCTCTTCGGTTTGTATTACAAAAACACCATCATTGATTCCCAGGCAGAAATCCTGCTCGAAGTTCAACTCTTTGCGTTCGTATTTACCGATTACCGCAAATGCCGCCGGCAGGGAATGCACTGCACCGTCCGCAGCGGCGGTAACACGGAACGCCCCGTATCCGGTCTTCAGCCGGACGGGGATTTTTTGGACCTCTCCCGGAGCAAGGGTGACGCTCATTTTTACTGAAACGGAATTTTTCGTCAAGTATTCGTCCGTCGCGGTAACTGTGACGGTTCCTGACCACCTTTTATCAGAGAAATTCCCCGCTTTCAGTATGGTTTCGACATTGCTTTCCCCATCTGCCACAATCAGTGGCTCGTCGACGGAAACCGCCAGTTCCAGCCCGGTGCCGGAGGTCGTTCCCGATTCAAATAATTCGAGTTTATCAAGAAAAATATCGCTGCCGGGGATCTCTTGATTGTCGGCATTGCGGATTTGAAAATGATAAAAGAAAGGTTTTCCGTCATGGGGACCGGTTTTGAACTTGAATTCATATGTTTTCCAGTGAGGGGTCATCTCCGCCGTGAAAAACCAGCCCCGCCACTTGTTGGCGACACTGTACGGACGGAACAGCAGCTTCTGTCCGTCAAACGTGGATTTCCCGCAAAAGCGGAATGTATAATCCGTGTTCGGCTTGAATTGAAACTGACGGGAATGTATTTCAAACCGGTTTCCGTGCGGGTTGGAGAGTTTCAGGACAAACTTCCCATCTGCCTCTGGATCCTGGACCGTGACGAGAGGAAAAAACTGCAGACCGGGGTTTTGATCGAACCGCAGAACTGACCGAAGTCTGAAACCATCCGTTCCAAGTTCAAACGAACCGTTCGGAACAAGATTTTGTGCAGCAAGCAGCGCGGGCAACAGAATCGAAAGCGAAACATCCAAGATTTTCATGATAGTTTCATCTTTTCACTTATAGGGATCCCAGTTGTTGTTAAGCTGGAATACATTGTATAAGGTATTGGGGTCATGTGAAGCAACATGGCCATCAAAGAAAAGGACGTTCGCCCTCATATTATGGGAATATGCAATACGGGCTGCCGTTGACAGGGGGTCCGCGCTCGTTCTCTGAAGAGCCCAGTTCCCCTGGGAATTCATATTGTTGTCTGCTCCGCGGGCTTCCGCATGAAGAAGTTTCGAAGAGGGTTTTTTCACCTTGCGCAAATCATGCGCGTAAAATTTGTCGGAGGTGATCAGCGAGGTCGTTGTTGCGTTCATTCCGTAAAAGCTGATCCTGGGACACCCCTGATATTGAGAATAAGACCCCGTCATGCATTTCCTGATTTCGACTTCCGGGCATAACATCTTGGGCGGGCACCACATGTCGCGCCAGTCACGTTCCGATTTCCCGATGAACAGGCAAAGATAGGTAAGCCCTCCCTGTTGCGCTGAATTGTACCAGTAGGGATCCTTCCAGCCGGATGCAAACAGAGGAACAATTCTGTCAGCATTCATCCCTGCGTAGAGCGATGCGGCAGTCCCCAGAGTCCGAAGATTGTTTGTACATGTAATTCCGCGCGCCATCGCACGGGACTTATTTAAGGCGGGCAGAAGCAGAGCAGCCAGGATTGCTATGATACTGATACAGATAAGAAGCTCAATAAGAGTGAATAATCTTCTCCCCTCCGCCGTCTGCGACGACTTCCGGGTAAAACCGTTCCTCGTATAAGCATTCATGATCCAGTTTCCTTTCAACGATTTTTACTTGGACTCTTTTCCGCAGAATCACTGCAAAGTTTCAGGACTTTTCTAACTTTAATTATACTACGGACAATTTATTCTTGCAAGACATCAGAGAAGGGAAATAAT
>NZ_DBEXAY010000231.1:0-10376 GCF_048170485.1 Victivallis sp.
ACGCGAAAGCACACGAAAGTCCCCATCCCACCCTAGTGGATTAGAAACGATGAAAAGCCGTCCTTTTCTTGTCGTTGTTTTGAAGTCCCCATCCCACCCTTGTGGATTAGAAACTCCGCGTCGAGCACCACCAGCCCGGCAATGGTCGCAGTCCCCATCCCACCCTAGTGGATTTGAAACTCGCGTGTTCCTCTCTTCGGACCGGTCCGACTGGTCCGTTCCCATCCCACCCTAGTGGATTTGAACTTTGTAATTCTCCCCAAAATATCATACTATTTCAACGATCACGCAATTAATAGGAGTGGGGTGGACGCATGAAATTTTTTCCTCTGATCTTTGGACCATGGGCTTTCCTGGCCGGTCTCCAGCTGTTCTATTTGATCGACTGCATGTGATTCCTTCCATCCGGCCATCGGGGAAATGGGATCGAACGGCGCAAATGCTGGCAGGAAGCACTCCCCCGGGAAAAACATCCGTTCAAGTATTAACCTTCGAGCACCTTCGGGTCTCCCATTTTGCGCCAGGAATCCCACTCCAGAAAAGCGGTTTCGACAGGCAGCTCGCCTTGTCGAACAGCATAATTGTGAAAAAGAGTTTTTCCAGCACGCCGGCTATTTGAAATTCTCCAAAAAAATGTTATACTATTACAACGATCACGTAATTTATAAGTGAGTGGGGGCGAACTCATGGAATCGGTGTCTTCCATCCTTACTGTAATCATTGGGGGAGGCCTTGGTCTAATCTTTGGAGTTGGTTTTGTTATATTTGGTATATGGGTAATCTTCAGTTGTTATAAACTGCTGTTTCTGATCGGCTGCATGTTGTTTCTGCCGCCCGGTCATCGGCTGAACGTCATGGAACGGCGCAAATGCTGGCAGGAAGCGCACCCGGGGAAAAAGCACCCGTTCAAATACTAGCATCATCCCCATTTTCTCCCTTTATCCCATATTCCCCCAAAGGCACAATCATGGAATCACTTTTCTGCATTGCCGCACTTATCCTCCTTGGCTATCTGATGATCGCACCATTTTTCCGCCTTCGGAAAAACACGGCTTCCGATGGTATTGCGTCCTGATTGTGATCTATCTGTTTTCAAGCGGTACAAGCTCTGCGGCAGGCAAAGGAACGGAATGCCCCCTCCCGTACGGCAAATGCCCCTCCCCCCGTCGGCGCTACTTGGCGCGGGGATGCGCCTCTTTGTACACCTCTTTCATCCGCTCCGCACTGACGTGGGTGTAGATCTGCGTGGTGCTGAGATTCTCATGACCGAGCATCTCCTGCACGCTCCGCAGATCCGCGCCCGCATCCAGCAGGTGCGTCGCAAACGAATGGCGCAGTTTGTGCGGCGTAAGATCCGGCGGAAGCCCCGCCGTCAACAGGTAATTCTTCAGATTCCGCTGAAACGAGCGCGGCGTCAGCCGCTCCCCCGCCTGATTGAGAAACACCGGCGCCCCCGGAGCACGGCCGGCTCCCAGGCCGGCGCGAAGTTTCAGATAGGCCCGGAGCGCCCGCTCCGCCGGGCGGCCGAGCACTGCGAGACGCTCCTTTTTCCCCTTCCCGCGCACCTTGACCACGCCACCGATGAGGTCGAGATCGCCGTAATTCAACCCGACCGCCTCGCTGATCCGCAGTCCGCCGGAGTAGATCACTTCGATCATCGCCAGATCCCGGGCGGCAGAAAAGGCGGCGGACTCCTCCGACTTCGGAATTCCCGCCGCCAGCGCCTGACGCCAGAACTCGTCGACCGCCGCAGTCAGCCGGTCGATCTGATTGATGCTCATCACCAGCGGCAGCGGCTGGTCCGCCTTGATCGGCGGCAGCCGGAGAAACGGATTCTCCTTCACCAGCTCCGACCGGACCAGGTAACGGAAAAAGGAACGCATCGCCGAAAGTTTGCGCTGCATCGAACGCTTGCCGTCCCCCGCCTCATGAAGCCGGAGCAGAAAGATCTTCGCGTCGTCGCGGTCCACGCCGCCCCAGTCGTTGAACGATTCCTCCCCGCCCTTGACCCGGGTGATGAACTCCAGAATGTCGCTCGAATACGCCTCCACGGTATGCTCGGAAGCGTTCCGCTCCGCGCGCAAATACCGGAGAAAATCCGCCGCATATCCCTTCATGGCGCGCCTCCTCACTCCGTTTCCGGGAACCCGGGTTCTCCCCGGAATTCGGCCAGCACCCGGCGCTGCTCATCCAGCAACGAGAGCGACCGCCCCCGGATGGCATAGAAGGCGGTCAGCCGGAGCACCGCGAGGAAACGCTCCTCGTACGCCCGGTTCGGTCCGAGACGGCGGGTGACGCTCAGCGGCCCGATCTGCATCCCATCGCCCCGGAGGCGGTACTCCCCGAAAAACCGGTTGTCGCCGGTGGAGCCGCTGAGCTCGCCATCCACCTGAAAGAGCAGCCGGACATCGGATTCCAATGCCGGAACAGGCGCCTCCCCGCCGTCGAGCATCACCGGGCGCCACACGCTGCCGGCAAGCGGCAGGGGAACCTCCTCTTCCTCCGGAAACATACTGCAACCGGCAGAAAAAATCAGTAGAAAAGCAGAAACCAAGAACAAAATCGGATTTTTTTTCATTTTCGATTGTACCTGTCCGAAATTCAAGTATATTATCAGTAAATCTACCACAAAAGACAACATTTTCAAGGGAGTGTTCAAGATGACAAGACAATTCGGAACTCTGCTGTTCGGAGCCATTCTCAGCGCGCTGACCCTCCAGGCCGGAGAAGAGGGAACCGTCACCGCCCGTCTGCTCAACGTCCGGATGAAACCGGAGCTCCGTGCGCCCGCCGTGATGAAACTGCGCGCGGGCGACAAGGTGGACGTGCTCTCCCTGCAGGGGGAGTTCTATGAGATTACCGCGCCGGCGAAGACGCCGGTCTACGTTTCGGAGGTCTTTCTGCGTGACGGGAAGGTGACTTCGCCGGTCAACATGCGCATGGACATGGCGCAGGAGGCCCCCAGCTACGGACTGCTTCCGGCGGGAACCGTCGTCAAAGTGGAACGCACCACCCGCCACAACTGGGCGAAAATCGCGCCGCCGGAAGGGCTGAAGCTCTACGTGGCCAAAAGCTACGTGAAGGTCGCCGCTCCGGTGACGGCAGCGGCCGCCGCTCCCGCGGCAAAGCCGGAAACCGCCCCGGCCAAAGTCCAGACGGAGGCTCCGGCCCCGGCGGAAAAGCCGGCGGAAAAGCCGGCGGAAAAACCGGCCGCAAAGCCGGAAAACAAGCCGGCAGTGAAACCGGTGGAAAAAGCCCCGGCTGCAACTCCGGCGCCGGAGAAAGAGGCCCAGCCTGCGGCGACGGCCAAGCCGGTTCCGCCGGAGGAAAAGCCCGCGCCCGCGGCCGCGCCGGATAAGATGGATCTGGAGCTCAAGGCGATCGGCGTCGATCTTACAAAGGGGGAAAAGGTTACCGCCACCGGCTATCTGGTCGCGGTTCCGAGCAGCACGACCCGTGCCGCCGACTTTGCGCTGATGAAGAGCAACAGCCGCGGCGAGTATGAGAACAGCTACTTTGTCTGCGCGTCGGACAACGCGGAACTCAAGAAAATCGCCGAACACGTCGTCGAACTCTCCGGCACCGTCTACCGGGTTCCGAACTGGAAAACTCCGGTGCTGAAAGCCGAGAAAGCCACGCTGAAGAAATAATTCCGCACATTGAACGATCAATTTCGGGCCGGCTTGCCAAATCAGGCAAGCCGGCCCGAAAAATTCAAGATTCCCGGTCGATCCTGGACAACCGTCCCGCAACAGGGGCTCAGTCATCCCCTCCCGGATTGGGAGAGACGGAACGGCCGGGAAGATCGCGGGAGTTCCGTCTCCCGTTCACCAGCGGTAATACCGGTAGGGATCATCATCCGCCAGTGGCTCGTCATAATAGAAATGGAACGTGCGGGGGAATTTCAGTTCGGGAATTCCCAGTATGCCGCCTTTGTTCCGCAGGTCACGGCAGAGCACTGCAATGGTGTTGCGTCCCGCCTTCAACCAATCCGGCGCCAATGCATAGCTGCGCGCAACCTTCCAGTAATCCTTCGGATTTGTCCGCGCGGAAACTTCGCCGAGCAAACGACCGTTGAGCCAGATCCAGGACTCATCATCCACGCTGCCGAACGAAAGTTCCGCAGGAAATTTCGCATACGCGGCCGGCAGCTCAAATTCCAACCGATACCAGAAGAAACCGTCGTAATTGGCCAGCTCTTCAAACTGATTGTCAAAACAGCCGGGAACCGCAACCGGCCGCCAAGAACCATCCGGTTGAAAATCATGCCGGAAAAATCCCTGCTTCCGTCCGGAATTTTCCGGGTCCTCCACTCCCCGCCAGGAATCGTTCGGCAGCTGGAAGCGGATATTGCCGGCCGCCTCGCCGAAAAGGGAGAAGAAACCGGTACGGAATTCCGCGCCGAGATTGGCCAGCAGCCGGGCGCCCAGAAACGCGGAACGACGGCGGCAGGTGCGGTAGTAAAACTCCTCTTCATCAAATTTCCAGGGCGGCAGCTGAAATGCCACAATGGTGCCCCGCCCCAGTTTCTTCCGATCGAGCGAACAGCCGCCTGCCGCATCTGCGGGGAATGCATCCATCTGCATGCCGCCGCGCCAGTGAAGATCCGCATTGCTGATGCCGAGAAATTCCGGGTTGTCGTGAAGAGCCGGCACAAAATCGGAATAGCAGCGGCGCGTCTCCACGCGGAATCCTCCGGGCAGAATCTCCTCCAGTTCCGCCCGGGAAAGTCCCAGGGCCAGCACGTTGCACCCGTTCCGCAACGCGGCGGTCAACTCTCCGGGGCGAGCTCCCGAGGCGAGGACCAGCAGCGTATCGGAATCAAGCGTTTCCTCCGGCGTCCACGGTTTGAACGGCACCTTCAGCGCTGTCAAGTAACCGGCCCCGACCGCATCGCCCAGAAAAAACACCTTTCTCACGTTCCCGGTCCGGGCGCGATCCAGATAGAGCAATGCGTCGCCGAGCACCTTCTCCGCTTCCGGGTCCGGGGTCGACCGCCCCGACACCGCCAGCTGGCAGAAAAGCATCTTCCCCCTGCCTTCGGACAACAGCAGCAGCGGCGAATATTGCAGATCAAACCCGCACTGCAACAACGGAAGCCAGTTGCCGACCGGGGGTTTCTCCAACAGCACCTCCGTCAGAGCCCCGCGGTTGCCGGCCCGCCAGACGCGCGCGTTGCGGAAGCCATTCCAATCCCACTGGGGACTGCCGGTTTCGTACGCGGCCACCGCGAGCATGGGCGGCAGCAGGGTGGCCTGCCCGCGCCAGTCATGCAGGTCGGGGAAATGGCGGATTCCGTTGGAAAAGAGTTCCCGGAACCCCTGTTCGGTGTAACGCAGTCCAAGCCGGGCAAACTCCTGTGACGGCTGTTCGAGCAGCAGGACCTTCAACCCGTTGCGAAGCGGTTCCGCCAGCGGGAACGGCAGTCCGGCAAGTCCGTTGCGACCGATGATCAGCAGCTGAATTCCGTTCAGATCCTCCGCCGTCTTCACCGGATGTGCCGACACGCCGAGCTGTTTGAGCAACACCATGGCACTCCCCTCCGGATCCCAGCAGCCGACACGGCTGCGCAGAGTGACGGTGCGCGGTTGAATCACGTCGATGACAAACCGGTCCGTCCTCTTTTTCGAACCGGAAAACTCCAGCTCCGCCCGGATTTCCAGCGGCCCGGAGACCGTTTCCGGAATCGAAAACTCCAGCGGCAGCAGATGCCGCTCCCCGGCCGCGACCGGAAGCGTTCCCTCTTCTCTCAGCCCAAGCGCAGGGACCTCCCAACGCCATTTCACCTCTTTCGTTTTCCGGCTGTGATTGAGCAGGACCAGCGATTTTCGCACCCGCTCACCGGGGCGGAAGTTATGCCCGAGTTCCGTGAATTCATCCACCTGTCCGCCAATCCAGCCGAGCTCATCCTGAAAATCGGAACGGATTCCCGCGCCGGTCGGCGTTTCGCGGAATCTGGCCAGAGGATTCAGAATCGCCTCGCCGGCGGAATAGAAGAGATCCGGCACGACGCCCGGCTGTTTCAGCCGTTCAAACCGCCGGGGATTGTGCCGGGGCCGGTCGCCGGGACCGGTCTGCTTCCAGCAGAGGAACTGATCCCAGGGCAGAAGTCCGGAGATGCCCCGGGCGCGCATGTCACGGAAATTTTTCGAAATGAAATAGTTCCGCACTTCGTGAACGTCGCGGATGTCGTTGAGGAAGGTATTGGCTCCCAGCCGGCTGAAGAAAACCGGCCGATTCCCCTTGAGCATCGACTCCTGGCGGTCGTACAGGAATTTTTTTGCCGGATCGGCACGGTAGGCCTTTTCTCCCAGAATTGCGGCATTGAACTCATTGACCCAGAGGCATTGCCGGGCCGCGCTCCGCCAGATGAAGGCGGGGCCGCGGTAGCTGGACCAGCTTGCGACGTGCGGAAGTCCCCACTCAACAAAAAACACCGGCATCCGCCCCGAATGCTCCCAGCACTCCAACCAGTCGCTGCGCTCCTGACGCGGAGCCCAGTTCAAATAGCAGTTCAGCGTGAAAAGATCTCCCAGATTGCCGCTTTCGTGGTGATAAACCGGGCGGGAGGGATCCAGTTCCCGGGCGATGCGCGCGGCGATATCGGCGTTTCGCCGGAGATCGAATGCACTGGAGAAGACCACATCTTCCGGCTTGTAGCCGGTACCGAGCCGGGCGGGATTCTGATCCCCGGCATATCCGGTGGCATTGTGATTCATTGCGTACATGATCACGCCGGGAACATTCTGAAGGCGCCGAATCAGATGTTCCGCCTGTCTCCGATAGGCCAGAGCGGTCGCCGGATCGCGCATATTCAGGTGAAAATCCCGGACGTGGGGCAGCGTAAGTGCGGTCAGCATCCCGCGCCGCGATGTTTCACGATGAAAACTGGTCAGGTGGCTGACCACGCCGGGCTGAAAGTTGTAGTTCAAGCCGATCAGAAAATTCGCCCCGAGCCGGCGGGATTCCCGGACCAGATGTTCGATCCACTCCGGGGAAGCATACAACGGCGTCAGCGGAGTTCGTGCCGCCAGCGCCCGCAAATAGAGTTTGCTCCCGTTGAGAAACAGAAACCGCCCCTCCGTCCAGAACTCCCGGAATCCGAACTCCTCTTCCAGAAATTCATCGAGCAGTGCCCCGCTTTCCGAGAACAGGCGCAGTTTCACCGTATAGAGATTTTCCGGGGAATCCAAATCCCACAGCTTGGCGTTCGACCAGCTCTCCTGAAAGGTGTGGCGAAAGTTCCGCTCCTTTGCCGGGAAGAGTTCGGAACGGATTGTTTTTACCCGGCGCCCATGCTCCGCGATCTCCGCCTCCAGCCGGTAGGTTCCCGCCGGCAGAGCCTCCAGCCCGACATCGAAGCGAATCATGCTCTTCCTGACCGATGGCAGAACCAGCACATCGCGGATCACCGCCGCTTCCGGACGAGACTCCAGATAGAGATCACCGGTGATTCCCCGATTGACCAGTCCCCCCTCCGTCTTCACCAGCCGGCCGGGAGCCATGAAGACCACATTCTCTCCGGGAGTCGCCCGAACCAGCAGCACAAGCTCATGGCTTCGCCCGGGAATCAACTTCCCGGTGAGATCGACCTCGCCGCCTGGGTAATAGAGTTCGCCCGCCTCCTTCTTGTCGACATAGATTTTGGCACAGGTCTGCACCATATCGGCGCAGAGCAGAATCCGGCGCCCTTTCCAGGCGGGATCAACCGTGATCTCCCGGCGGTAAAATCCGCCATTGAGCTGTTTGAGATCCAACGACTTGCGAACCGAATCAGAAAGGATCAACTCCATGCCGTTGCGCGTGACCGGCCAGGAACCCGGAACTTTGAAATACCCCCAGCCGGAACCCGTTTCCGGAATTTTCCCGACGGGATCCCCCGGGAGTTCCGGACGGAACTCCCACAGGCCGTTCAGGTAAATCCGTTCCCGGGTCGGCGTGGAGAGCCGCCATGCATCGCGCAACGAGAACAACGCCTCCCGTGTCATCCCCTCGGGGAGCGCGGCATCCTGATGGGGGATACGCTCAGACGAAACTTCCTCCAGACGGACCTCCAGAAACTCCACCTTGCCGGAGAGGCCGAAGTTCGCCGGCTTCAACCGGAGCGTCTTCGCCCCCTCGGGAACCGGATACACCCTTTCGCACTGCTGCAGCCCGGTGGTACCGGAGACAACAAACACCTTCGGCCAGGGGCCAACCGCATTGCCGTCTTTGTCATGAAACCGCATCGCCATGCTTCCCCCCTGCCATTTCGCCTTGCCGGGGACCAGATCCGTGGAGCGCATCTTCATTTTCAGAATCAGATAGCGGCTTTCCGGAGAGAGCGGCAGCGAATAACTGAAATTGCCGCAGGGCCCGGAGAGGGAGAAGTCGACCGTTTCCCCTCTCTGCACAACGGTTGCATTAGCCGGGACGAAGGTTGACCGGAGTTTTCCGGTTTCCGGGTCCAGCAGGAGGTTGGCGGAATACAGGGCATGCGCGCCGAGAAACGCAACCAGGAAAAGATGTTTCAGCAAACTCACTTCGATCTCCTCGACGTTCAAAGATTGCGGTCAAAGCGCAAAGAAAGATCCTCTATTTCAACGTTTCCCGCCGTCCCCAGATTTGCCGGTTCCAGGATCAGGCAGGTGGCGCCGGCGGGAATCTCATAGCGACGGGAAAACTCCTGCCACGGGGTCGTTCCGTCTCCCTGCGGGACATTCGGCCACGGCCCGACGCCGTCATTGCCCTTGTAGAACCGCATGGCGATTCTGGCGTTGTGCCATTTCTGCTTCCCCGACTGGACCCCGGTCAATTTCCAGCGCATGGAAAGAGTGACCGCTTTCCAGTCCGGACTCACGGGAATCTTCAGCCGGGCTTTCCCGTTCCCTTCAATCGTCGCATTCAGCCGGCCGTTCTTCACCTGCAACGTACAATTCCGGCCGGAAAGTCCCTGTTCCGGCACGCCTCCCGGTGCCGGGGCGATCAGCAGGTTTTGCTCCGGCGTGAGCTGTGCCTGCGGAACGGCGGCTTCCGGGGCGGCGGGCGTGACAGCCGGAGCCGTGGAACGCTTGTACTGATCGAGCTGTTTGAGCTCCTCTATCTGGACCTCCTTGAACTCCACCTTGCCCGATTGGCCGAAATTGGCCGGTTTCAGCCGGAGGGTCACCGCGTTTTCCGGAATGGGATACACGCGTTCACACGTCTGAAGTCCGGTGGTACCGGAGACGACAAACACCTTCGGCCAAGGGCCGACCGCCTTGCCGTCTTTGTCATGAAACCGCATCGCCATGCTTCCCGCCTGCCATTTCGCCTTGCCGGGCACCAGATCGGTAGAACGCATCTTCATGCGCAGAACCAGATACCGGCTTTCCGGAGAGAGCGGCAGCGAATAGCTGAAATTTCCGCAGGAGCCAGTCAGAACAAAGTCCACTTTGTCGCCCTGCTGTTCGACCACGGCATTGGCGGGCACCCGCGTCGAGCGCACCACTCCGGTCGCCGGATCAATCAGAAGATTGGCCGCTTGAAGCGTACCGAGCAGAAGGGCGGAAAAACAAACCAGCAGTTTCATACGATATCATCCTTTCCTGTTAAGTCGCTCGCCGGTTCCAGAGTTATTCCGCGGCGAATACGATGGTGAGACTGTATTTTTTATAGAGAGTGCCGCTGCCGGCGGCTGAAACGTGCCCATCCCCCCAGGCCGAGTTGACCATCCACCGGTTGTGTGCGGTCCACGGTGAGGAGCCCCAGTCCTTGGGACCATCCGCGGTGAGTTTGGATTTCGAACTGCCGTCCGGCGCCTTTCCATCTGCAAGGAAAAGAAATTCGGAAGGACTGCGGAGAAGTTTGAAATTGACAAAACTCACCGTATCGGTTTTAATCCGGGCGCTGAGCTGCTGATGCCCCCGGTTGACATATCTGCCCAGAAAATTTGCCGGATAGGCATAGTCGGAGACATATTGATAATCGCTGCGATTCTCGGGCTGTTCCACGAATTTCGCTTTCGGGCAGTTGTAGGAGTTCCACTCGCCTTTTCTGAGGTATCCCCCGAGTGCCAGACAGGCGGACCAGGTCTGTTCAATCTTGTTGACGGTGCCATCCACCAGAATGACATCATTATATTCATTCATATACATTCTGGTTTTCATCATCATCTGTTTCAAGTTGTTGCGACATTGTGCATCCCGCCCCTTCTCCCGGGCCTGATTGAGAGCGGGCAGCAGCAGCGCGGCAAGAATCGCGATGACTGCAATCGTTACTATGACAACTTGTTAAATATACAATATGGCGTATATTAAAACAAGTAGAATGAGGAGCAAAAACAATGAAAGCACTGATTTATGCACGTCAGAGCAGCGGTAAGGATGATTTTTCGGAGTCAGTGGAGGCCCAGATTG